>CAJFNE010000055.1 GCA_904393855.1 uncultured Oscillibacter sp.
CTCCTTCGCCGCCGCCTTCGTGGAGGCGGTGCGGAGCGCCGCCGGCGGCATGGTCTCCATCTGCGGCTTTGTCGTCTTCTTCTATGTGCTGGCAAAGCCCTTGTCAGCCCTTGGCTCCCCCTGGGGGACGCTGGGGGTGGGGGCGCTGGAGCTGTTCTCCCTGACGCCGCTTCTGACCCCGGACCGTCTGGGCTTCGTCCTGGCGGCGGCCTGCAGCGGGTGGGGCGGGCTGTCGGTGCTGGCCCAAACGGCGGCGGCGCTGGAGGGCACCGGTCTGCCGCTGTCCCCCTGCCTGCGGGGGAAGGCCCTGCAGGGCCTCCTCTCCGCGGCGCTGGCCGCCGTTCTGGCCGGGTATGCGGCTGGGTAACGCGCCGCCCCGAAAAAGGGCGGATATGTCATGTCCCGTGGACAGATTTCCAACCGTTGTTGGTTGCGCGGGCGGCTCTCTTTTGCTAGGATGATGGGGCAATCCAGAAAGAGAGGAAGAACCCCATGAATTTCAATGAGAAACTCATCGCCCTGCGCAAATCCAAGGGCCTGTCCCAGGAGGAGCTGGGCCATCAGCTCCACGTGTCCCGGCAGACGGTCTCCAAGTGGGAGAGCTGCCAGTCCTACCCCGACTTCCAGCGGCTGGTGCTCCTCAGCGACTACTTCGGCCTAACCCTGGACGAGTTGGTCCGGGACGTGGACGTGCAGGAGGTGCGGACCCGAAATCTCCAGGAGAGCATGCTGACCTCCCTGTACCACGATGTGGACCGGGGAAAGCGGACCCTGCGGGCTCTCTTCACCGTCGCCGCCGGCATCCTGGTCTTTTTCGCCGCCATCACCCTGTACGGCGTCTTTTTCGTCTCGTGACACGCCCCCACGCCCGCGGAAGCTGACAGAATCCCCTTTGTTCTGACAACAAAGGGGATTCTTTTCTCGCTATTATCCCGCTTGTTTTCATTTCGTGCCCAATTCGGCTGCCGGCACGCCTGTTTCATCGCCAATTCTTTCACAGCTTTTTTATTGATTTTGACGGAAATATTGTTATTTTTTCCGCCCCGATTGCTTTTTTGATAGAATTCCTGTATCCTAATCTGTGAGGAACGCCTGTCTGCCCCGGCAGACGGCATTGGTGAAAAAGGAGTGAGTAGACCCCATGAGCAGACTGGATATCAAAACCCCCAGCCAGACCCAGGCGGTGGTGGACCAGCTCTACCGGAACGTGGAACACCGGATTGCCTCCAGCCCGCCGGGCCTGTGCCCCATCGACATGGCACTGAACTTCCTGAACCTGTGCCATGCCCAGACCTGCGGAAAGTGCGTGCCCTGTCGGATCGGCCTGGGCCAGCTCTCCAATATGCTGCAGGAGGTGTTGGACGGGCAGCCGGACACCCGCATCCTCCACCGGATCGAGGAGACCGCCCGGACCATTGTGGATACCGCCGACTGCGCCATCGGCATCAACGCCGCCCAGCTGGTGCTGATGGGGCTTCAGGGCTTCCGGGACGACTATGAGGAGCACATCCTCCGTCACCGCTGTCTGGGCAGCCTGAAGAACCCGGTGCCCTGCGTGGCTCTGTGTCCCGCCGGCGTGGACATCCCCGGCTACGTCGCCCTGGTGCACGCCGGGCGGTACGCCGACGCGGTGCGCCTGATCCGCAAGGACAATCCCTTCCCCACCGCCTGCGCCTATATCTGCGAGCACCCCTGCGAGGCCCGCTGCCGCCGCCGGATGGTGGACGACGCGGTAAACATCCGGGCACTGAAACGCTACGCGGTGGACCAGGCCGGTGAGGTCCCCCAGCCCGCCTGCGCCCCGGCCACGGGGAAGAAGATCGCCGTGATCGGCGGCGGTCCCGGCGGGCTCTCCGCCGCATACTACCTGGCCCTGATGGGCCACCAGGTAACCGTGTTTGAGAAGCGGAAGTCCCTGGGCGGCATGCTGCGCTACGGCATCCCCGACTACCGCTTCCCCCGGAAGCTGCTGGACGCGGAGATCGCCTCCATCCTCTCCCTGGGGATCGAGGTCCGCACCTCTGTCAATATCGGAACGGACATCACCTTTGACCAGCTAAAGGCGGAGTACGACTGCCTGTACCTCTCCATCGGCGCTCAGACCGACAAGAAGGCCGGCATCCCGGGAGAGGACAGCCAGGGTGTCATCAGCGCCGTGGAGCTGCTGCGCCAGATCGGCGACGACAACCTGCCGGACTTTGCCGGCAAGCAGGTGGTGGTCATCGGCGGCGGCAACGTGGCCATGGACGTGACCCGCAGTGCCATCCGCTTGGGGGCCTCCCGGGTCTCCTGTGTCTACCGCCGCCGGAAGGAGGACATGACCGCCCTGCCGGAGGAGGTGGAGGGCGCCGAGGCCGAGGGCGCGGAGCTGCTGACCCTCCAGGCGCCGGTACGGATTGAAAGCGACGGGACCGGCGCCGCCGTGGCCCTGTGGACCCAGCCCCAGATCCCCGGAGAGATGGATCAGCATGGCCGCCCCCGGCCCAACGTGGCCCAGGTGCCGGAGCGCCGGGTGCCGGCGGACATCATCATCGTGGCTGTGGGACAAGGTGTGGAGACTCTGGGCTTCGAGCAGTCCGGCATCGTGATTCAGCGGGGCGGCACGGTGCTGGCCGGGTCCGACACCCGCCTGCCGGATCTGGAGGGCGTCTTTGCCGGAGGGGACTGCGTCTCCGGCCCCGCCACCGTCATCCGGGCCATTGCCGCCGGCAAGGCGGCCGCCGCCAATATCGACGAATACCTGGGCTTCCACCACGAGATCGCCACGGACGTTCAGGTACCGCCGCCCCGCTTCTCGGACCTGAAGCCCCGGGGCCGGGTCAACACCACCGAGCGGGATGCCGGGGAGCGCAAGCGTGATTTCGCCTGTATCGAGTGTGGCCTGACGGCGGAGGAGGCGGACCAGGAGTCCTCTCGCTGCCTGCGGTGCGACCACTTCGGATACGGAGTTTTCAAGGGAGGTCGCACAGAAAAATGGTAAACGCTGTCATTGACAATCGCCCGGTCTCCGTGGAGGCGGGTACCAGTATCCTGGACGCGGCCAGCGCCGCCGGGATTCACATTCCCCATCTCTGCTACTTAAAGGACATCAACGAGATCGCCGCCTGCCGCATGTGCGCCGTGGAGGTGGAGGGCACCGAGCGGCTGGTGACGGCCTGCGACAACGAGGTGCTGGAGGGCATGGTCATTCGGACCAACAGCCCCCGGGTCCGCCGGGCTCGGCGGACCAACCTGCGGCTGCTCCTCAGCCAGCACGACACCAGCTGCACCACCTGCATCCGCAGCGGCAACTGTGAGCTGCAAAAGATCTCCGCAGACTTGAACATCCACTACCAGCCCTATGAGGTGCGGCCGGAGCGCTCCGTGGTGGACCTGGAGGCCCCCCTGGTCCGGGAGGCGGGCAAGTGCATCAAGTGCATGCGCTGCGTCCAGATCTGCGATAAGGTACAGGACATGCACATCTGGGAGGTGGCCGGCACTGGTTCCCGAACAACAGTGGACGTCAGCTTCAACCGGCTGCTGAAGAACACGGAGTGCACCTACTGCGGCCAGTGCGTCACCCACTGCCCCACCGGCGCCCTCACTGCCCGGGACGACACGAACCGGGTCTTTGACGCCCTGGCGGACCCTGAGATCACCACGGTCATCCAGGTGGCCCCTGCCGTCCGGACCGCCTGGGCGGAGAGCCTGGGGCTGGACCCGGCCCTGGCCACCACCGGGCGGATGGTGGCCGCCCTGCGGCAGGTGGGCTTCGACTATGTCTTCGACACGAACTTCACCGCGGATCTGACCATCATGGAGGAGGGCAGCGAATTCCTGGAGCGGTTCACCCACCGGGATCAGTACCGCTGGCCCATGTTCACCTCCTGCTGCCCCGGCTGGGTCCGGTTCCTGAAAGGGCAGTTCCCCGCCTGGACGGACCATCTCTCCACCGCCAAGTCCCCCCAGCAGATGTTCGGCGCCATCGCCAAGAGCTACTTCGCCGAGAAGATCGGCGTGGACCCCCACAAGATGTGCGTCATCTCCGTGATGCCCTGCATCTCCAAGAAGGCGGAGCGGGAGCTTCCCACCATGCGCGACGCCTGCGGCGACCCGGACGTGGACGTGGTGCTGACCACCCGGGAACTCAGCCGGCTGCTGCGCAGCGAACACATCCTGCCCCAGGACCTGCCGGAGGAGAACTTCGACTCCCCCCTGGGCTCCGGCAGTGGCGCGGCAGTGATCTTCGGCGCCACCGGCGGCGTCATGGACGCGGCCCTGCGCAGCGCCTACTACCTGGTCACCGGGAAGAACCCGGACCCGGACGCCTTCACGGCGGTGCGGGGCATCCAGCCCTGGAAGGAGGCCGCCTTTACGATCCCCGGCGCCGGAGAGGTCCGGGTGGCGGTGGTCAGCGGCCTGGGCAACACCCGGCGGCTGATGGAGGCTCTGGAGAAAGACCAGGTCTCCTATGACTTCGTAGAGGTCATGGCCTGTCCCGGCGGCTGCGCCGGCGGCGGAGGTCAGCCCATTCACGAGGGCATGGAGCTGGCCGGCGCCCGGGGCGATCGCCTCTGGCAGCTGGACGCCGCCTCCGGCATCCGCTTCTCCCACGAGAACCCGGATATCCAGGTCCTCTACCGGGATTACCTGGGACAGCCCCTGGGAGAGCGGTCCCACCACCTGCTGCATACCGACCACACTGCCTGGCAGCTGCCCACGGCTCCAGACGCAGCAAATAACTGACGGAAGCCTGTTACCCACAGGAAGCCGCTGGGATTTCCCAGCGGCTTCTTCTATCTGCGTATTCCGGCGCGAATGCAAAAAAGAGGACGGCGTCCGCCGTCCTCTTTCCATACATTTTGCCGTTCGCCGCTCAGTCGGACTCCTCGTCCAGCCGCCGGAGTCCCGCGATGTCGCACACCGGCAGGGAGAACACCACGGACTGGGCCGCCGTCTGCATGCCGGCCTGGGTCATCACGGCTTTCATGATGTCCCGGCGCTTCTCCGCCTTCACCAGGATGAACACCAGCTCCCGCTCCTCCGCGATGGAAACGCCGAAGAACTTCTGGGCCGCCTCCACGCCTGTGCCCTTGGCATGGATATAGGTGCCGCCGGTGGCGCCGGCGCTGCGGGCAGCGTCCATCACCTGGTCGGTGTGGCCCTGGTTCGTAATAACAATCAGCAGTTCATGTGTAACCTTGGTCTCCATACTCGGCTCCCCTTCCTGCCGCAGCAGATATTCTTTTGCCGCGCTGCCGCCGATGCTGGACAGCGGCACCGTCATCAAAACGCCCCGGCCGGGCACGTCCAGCCACAGGTCCTTCTCCGCCTGGCGCACCAGCCGGGTGGACCGGGGCGCAATGCACATCAGCACGGCCTTTTCCGTGGCCTCCAGCCCCAGATAGTCCAGCACCTCTGTTGTGGCCGTGCCATGGCCCAGCGACGTCAATACCAGAGGAATCCCCTGGGCCTGATACCAGGCCGCAAACTCCCCGCCCTGGTTCCGGTCCGTGATCGTGATGATCAACACAGTCTCACTCATGGCGGAAGCTCCCCCTTTCTCTGTCATCCTTACAAATCAATAATCTCATCCTCATCCATGACAGCGGGCTGCACTTCCTCAGCCACGGCCGCGCGCTTGAGCTTCCACTTATAGATCAGGCCCAGCATCTGGATGGTCAGCAGCGGCGTCATGGCCACCATGGCGACAACGCCGAAAGCGTCCGTGATCACGTTGCCCCCCAGGGCCTCGCAGGCCCCCATGGCAAAGGGCAGCATGAACGTGGTGGCCATGGGGCCGGACGCCACGCCGCCGGAGTCGAACGCGATGGCGGTGAAGATCTTCGGTGTGAAGAAAGACATGATGATCGCCGCCAGATAGCCGGGAACCAGCAGGTATAGGATGGATATCCCCGTCAGAATCCGCAGCATGGCGAGTCCGATGGAAACGGCCACGCCCACGGACAAGCTGGTGCTCAGCGCCTTGCCTGCGATGGCGCCCGAGGTGATCTCCTCCACCTGCTTGTTCAGCACGTGGACCGCCGGCTCCGCCTGCACCATGAACCAGCCCATCAGCATGCCGATGGGAACCAGAATCCAGCTGTAAGAGAGGCTGGCGATCTCCTGGCCCAGGTAGCTGCCCGCCGGCAGGAAGCCCACGTTCACTCCCGTGAGGAAGAGGACGAGTCCTAAGTAAGTATAAAGGATACCTACCACAATTTTCAATACTTTTTTTCGCGTTAAGCGCAAAGAAATGATCTGGAAAATGGCGAAGAACGCCGCGATGGGCGCAAGGCACACCGCCATCTCCATGGCGTACTCCGGCAGCTCCGCCACGAACATCCGCGCGATGGCGCGGCTGTCCGCCGCCTGGAGAAGTTCCGGCGCGGTGTAAGCGCCGGCGGAGGGGTAGAGCAGCGACAGGATCATGACCGCCATGATCGGGCCGACGGAGCACAGCGCCACCAGGCCGAAGCTGTCCTGGGAGGCGTTCTCATCGCTTCGGATGGAGGCGACGCCCACGCCCAGCGCCATGATGAAAGGCACCGTCATGGGGCCGGTGGTCACGCCGCCGGAGTCGAAGGCGATGGCCAGGAAGTCCTCCGGGATCAGGGCCGCCAGTGCGAACACCACAATGTAAAAGCCCACCAGCAGCGCGTTCAGCGGCACCCGGAAAAGGATGCGCAGCAGCGCGATCACCAGAAACGCGCCCACGCCGACGGCAACGGCCATCACCAGCACGGCATTGGGAATCCCGGGCACCTGATTGGCCAGCACCTGTAAATCCGGCTCGGATACCGTGATGATGACGCCCATCAGGAACCCGACAACCACCACAACTCCCAGCTTCCGGGACTTGGTCATGGCCGCGCCCACCCGCTCGCCGATGGGAGACATGGCGGTGTCGGCGCCCAGGGTGAATAGTCCCATGCCCAGAATCAGCAGCACCGCGCCCACCAGAAATGCCAGCAGCGTGTCCGTCGGCAGAGGGGAGATCGTGAAGCATAATACCAGGACGATCAGCGTGATCGGCAGCACGGAGGCCAGCGCCTCCTGAATTTTTTCATATAGAACCGTTTTCGTCCTGCCAAAATGTTCCTTTGCCTGCTCTGCCTGTCTCTGCCAACTCTGTCGCATTTTCTGCATGTCGTCACCTCTTCTTTTCCCTGCCGCCCTGCGAACTTTCTGCGGGAGACCAACAAAAATGCGTCGGGCCGCAAGCGCCCGCCGCACACGATTCACACGCTCTCTAAATTCACAGTGGCACTTTATTTATATCTTATTAATTATAAGATATCATATGATTTATAGATTCTTCAAGGAACCCGTTTGGATTTTAACAATTTCTTTACAGATGTCCCTCTGCTCCTACCAGATCCAATCCCTGAAAGGCCTCACGTCTATGGGGATTGACCCGGCACTGTACATTTTACTAAAATTGTCGACTGCTTTTTACTTTCTCTTTAATTTCCTCATGAATTTCACATTTTTTTGATTCTTTTGCTTCTCATTTTTACTAATACCATATATAATGAATCATGATCCGTCCCGTCTGCGGGCGGGCAACTTCATAAAGGAGTGGCGACATGGATATTTTCTCTGTCTTTACCCTCTGTGGCGGCCTGGCTTTCTTTCTCTACGGCATGACCGTCATGTCCAAGAGTCTGGAGAAGATGGCCGGCGGCAAGCTGGAGCAGCTGCTCAAACGCATGACCTCCAATCCTTTCAAGAGCCTACTGCTGGGCGCCGGCATCACCATCGCCATCCAGTCCTCCTCCGCCATGACGGTGATGCTGGTGGGCCTGGTGAACTCCGGCGTCATGGAGCTGGGGCAGACCATCGGGGTGATCATGGGGTCCAACATCGGCACCACCCTGACGGCGTGGATTCTGGCCATGACCGGCATTGAGAGCGAGAACGTCTTCGTGAACCTGCTCAAGCCGGAGAACTTCTCCCCCCTGCTGGCGCTGGCGGGCGTAATCCTGATCATGGGCTCCAAGCAGCAGCGCCGGCGGGACATCGGCCGCATCCTGGTGGGCTTTGCCATCCTGATGTACGGCATGGAGCTCATGAGCGGCGCGGTCAGCCCCCTGGCCGACATGCCGGAGTTCTCCAGCCTGCTGACAGCTTTCAACAACCCGCTCCTGGGCGTGCTGGTGGGTGCGGTGTTCACCGGCATCATCCAGTCCTCCGCCGCCTCGGTGGGCATCCTGCAGGCCCTGGCCCTCACCGGCTCCATCACCTACGGCATGGCCATCCCCGTGATCATGGGGCAGAACATCGGCACCTGCGTCACGGCGCTCATCAGTTCCATCGGCGTCAACCGCAACGCCAAGCGCGTGGCGGTAATCCACATCTCCTTCAACATCATCGGCACCACGATCTGCCTGCTGATCTTCTACGGCGTGGGCATGTTCGTCCCCTTCTCCTTCCTGGACGACACCGTGGGGGCCCTGGGCATCGCTTTCTGCCACACTGTGTTCAACGTGTTCACCACGATCCTGCTCCTGCCGTTCTCCCGCCAGCTGGAAAAGCTGGCGAGAGCGGTGGTGCGGGGCGAGAGCAAGGCGGAGGACTTCGCCTTTCTGGACCCTCTGCTGCTGCATACCCCCAGCGTGGCCGTCAGTGAGTGCGTTTCCATGGCCAACCGCATGGGCGCCCTGGCCCGGGAGAACGTTCAGCTGGCCATCCGCCAGCTCTCCGACTATCAGAGCAGCCGGGAGGAGCAGATTGTCTCCAATGAGGACAAGCTGGACATCTACGAGGACCGGCTGGGCAGCTATCTGGTGGAGATCTCCCAGCACGGCGTGTCCATGGATGACATCCACACGGTGTCCCGCCTGCTCCACGCCATCGGCGACTTTGAGCGCGTTGGCGACCACGCCCTGAACCTGCAGGAATCCGCCCAGGAGCTCCACGACAAGGAGCTCTGCTTCTCCTCCGGCGCCTCCGCGGAGCTGACCGTGCTGCTGGATGCCCTGCAGGACATCCTGGACAAGGCCCTGGCCAGCTTCCAGACCGACGACGCCGCCATGGCCGCGGAGGTGGAGCCTCTGGAGGAGACCATCGACCGCCTGACGGAGGAGCTGCGGGTGCGCCACATCCGCCGCCTGCAGACCGGCGCGTGCACCATTCAACTGGGGTTCGTCTTTAATGATCTGCTCACCAACCTGGAGCGAATCAGCGACCACTGCTCCAACATCGCCGTCTCCGTCATCGAGGAGCAGGACGACCAGGTGGACCGCCACTCCTACATCCAGGACCTGAAAGACGAGGGCGGCTTCAACTCCCAGCTGCAGGACAATCTCCGCAAGTACCGCCTGCCTGCCCGGGAATGAGGGACAAGCCCCTCTAAACGCCTTTCTCCGCCTGCGCCGCGCGCAGGCGGAGAATTTTTTCACTTCCGCGGCCGCGGATCGTCTCCCAGTATAAAACGGCATCCTCTGGGAAATCCTACCGCTACCAAGCAAAACAGGAGGAATCTGCCATGTCTGTGGATTTTCAAAACAGTGAGACCCGGAAAAACCTGATGCGGGCCTTTGCCGGGGAGAGCCAGGCCCGGAACCGCTACACCTTCGCCGCCTCCCTCTGCAAAAACCAGAAGCTCCACGTGCTGGAGGCGGTGTTCCAGTTCACCGCCGGCCAGGAGAAGGAGCACGCGGAGATCTTCTACAACCACCTGAAGGAGTCCGCCGGAGACACCATTCAGATCGACGGCGGCTACCCGGTGGACCTCACCAACGACGTCGCGCAGCTGCTGCGGATGGCCCAGCACAACGAGTATGAGGAGTTCGATCCGGTATATAAATCCTTTGGAGAGACCGCCCGGGCGGAGGGCTTTCCCCAGATTGCCGCCTCCTTCCTCCAGATCGCCCCCATCGAGCAGAGCCACGGCAACCGCTTCGGCCGCCTGGCGGAGCTGCTGGAGAGCGGGAAGCTCTTCGTCTCCGACGTGAAGTGCGGCTGGATGTGCCTGAACTGCGGCCACATCCAGGAGAGCCTGGAGGCCCCGAAGGCCTGCCCCGTCTGCGACCACGAC
>CAJFNE010000056.1 GCA_904393855.1 uncultured Oscillibacter sp.
CATGGTGGGGTCATCGTGTCCCAGCATGTCCAGCTTCAGGAGGTTATCCTCCATGGAGTGATATTCAAAGTGGGTGGTGATGGTGTCGGAGTCGTCGGCATCCGCCGGGTGCTGGACCGGGCAGAAGTCCTCCATCTCCATATCGTCGGGGACCACCACCAGGCCGCCCGGGTGCTGGCCGGTGGTGCGCCGGACGCCCACGCAGCCCAAGGTCAGGCGGTTCTCCTCCGCCCGGCCGGCGGTGATGCCGTTCTCCTCCAGGTACTTCTTCACAAAGCCGTAGGCGGTCTTTTCCGCCAGAGTGCCGATGGTGCCGGCCCGGAACACCTGGGTCTCGCCGAACATCTCAATGGCGTGGCGGTGAGCCCGGGCCTGGTACTCGCCGGAGAAGTTCAGGTCGATATCCGGCACCTTGCCGCCGCCGAAGCCCAGGAAGGTCTCAAAGGGGATGTCGAAGCCGTCCTTGATGTATTGCGTGCCGCACACCGGGCACACCTTGTCCGGCATGTCCGCGCCACAGCCGTAGGAGCCGTCGGTGATGAACTCCGTGTTCTTGCAGTTGGGACAGCGGTAGTGGGGCGGCAGGGAGTTCACCTCCGTGATCCCCGCCATGTAGGCCACCAGCGACGAGCCCACGGAGCCCCGGGAGCCCACCAGATAGCCGTTCTCCAGCGACCGCTGGACCAACTTCTGGGCGGACATGTACACCACGTCGTACTTACCCAGAATACCGCCCAGCTCCACGTTCAGCCGGTCCACGATCATCTGGGGCGGGTTCTCCCCGTAGAGCCGGTGGGTCTTTTCCCACACCAGGCGGTTCAGGTCCTCCTCGGAGTTCTCCAGCCGGGGCGGGAACAACTCCTTGGGCAGCAGGGGGAAGGTCTCCACCAGATCGGCGATCTTTCGGGTGTTGGTGACCACCACCTCGTAGGCCTTCTCCTCTCCCAGGTAGGCAAACTCTTTCAGCATCTCGTCGGTGGTCTTGAAGTAGATGGGCAGGGACTCGTTGGCGTCCGGAAACTTCTTGCTGGCCAGCAGGATGTGCCGGTATACCTCGTTCTCCGGCTCCAGGAAGTGGACGTCGCCGGTGGCGCACACGGGCTTGCCCAGCTCGTCGCCCAGGCGGACGATGGTGCGGTTGAACTCCCGCAGGTCCTCCTCCGACTGGACGTCGCCGTTGCGCAGCATGAAGGCGTTGTTGCACAGGGGCTGGATCTCCAGGTAGTCGTAGAAGGAGGCGATGCGCCTGAGCTCCTCCCAGTCCTTGTGGTCCGCCACCGCCCGGAACAGCTCCCCCGCCTCGCAGGCGGAGCCCACCAGCACCCCCTCCCGATGTTGGAGCAGCAGGCTCTTGGGGACCGTGGGCACCCGCTTGAAGTACTTCAGGTTGGAGGCAGAGATCATCTTGTAGAGATTCTTCAGTCCCACCTTGTTTTGGGCGATGAGGATGATGTGCCGGGGGTGGCGGCTGGCCTTTCGGCCGGTCTGGGGACGGAGCTTTTCCATCTCCGCGTTCACCGCCTGGAGGGTGTGGACCCCTTTTTCGCGGAGCATCTCCCAGAAAGGGATCAGCATGTAGCCCACCGTGGCGGCGTCGTCGCTGGCCCGGTGGTGATTGAAAGCGGGCAGGTCCAGCCGCTCCGCCACGATGTCCAGCTTGAACTTGTTCAAATCCGGCAGCAGGTTCTGGGCCAGGATCAGGGAGTCCACGTAGGTGGGGTGGAACTCCAGCCCCACCTTGGCGCAGCCCGCCCGGATGAAGCCGATGTCAAACTCCGCGTTGTGGGCCGCCAGGGGACGTCCATCCACGAATTTCAGGAACTCCGTCAGCGCCTCCTGCAAAGACGGCGCGTCCTTCAGCATGTCGTCGGTGATGCCCGTCAGGCCGATAATCTCCGGCGTCAGGCGGCGCTCCGGGTTCACGAAGGTCTGGAACCGCTCGGCGATCTCGCCGTTCCGCAGCACCACCGCGCCGATCTCCGTGATGGTCTCCCGGTCCACTTTCAGGCCCGTGGTCTCGATGTCAAAGCAGACGATCTCCCCCTCCAGAGACTGGTCCTGGGGGCCGTGGACGGCGATCCGGTCGTCCACGTCGTTGACGAAGTAGCCCTCCATACCGTAGAGGATCTTGATCTTGTCCCCGGCGGCGTGCCAGGCGTCTGGGAAGGACTGAGCCACGCCGTGGTCCGTGATGGCAATGGCGGGATGGCCCCAGCGGATGGCCTGCTGAATGACCTCCTTGGTGTCCGTCAGGGCGTCCATGTTGCTCATCTTCGTGTGGAGGTGCAGCTCCACACGCTTCTCCGCCGCGGTGTCCTCCCGGCCCTTGTGCTCCGTCACCTGGATATGGTAGGGGTTCAGCTGGATGTCCTTGCCGTCCCAGGTGGGCTCCATCTTTCCCTGGACCTTCAGCCACATGCCGGGCTTGATGGCGCTCTCCAGGCTCTGGGCCTCCTTGGCCGTCAGGTTCTTCTGGACGGTAACAGAGTTGGTGTAGTCCGTCATGTCAAAGCTCAGCCGCCACATGCCGGGCCGCCGGGTCTCCCGGCACTCGAAGGAGAATACCTTTCCCTCCACCGTGGCGGTGCCCATTTTCAGGTTCAGTTCCCGCATGGGGCCGGGCCTGGCCTTGATGGGATTCCCCAGCAGCACCTTGCCGCCTTTGCCGCCTTTGCCGCCCTTGACGTCCCCGCCGGCGGGGGCGCCGCGGCTCCCGGCGGTGGGGGAGGTTCCCCGGGCGGGCGCAGCCCGCTGCTCCTCCCGGCAAACCACGTCCAACTCCACGCTGGAAAAGCCGTAGACCGCCCGCAGCACCTGCCGCAGCTCCGCCAGGTCCTCCTCCGACAGCGGCAGCTTCACCAGCAGGTGCAGCTTTAAGTCCAAAGCCGCCTGATCGATGCAGGCCCCGGTCAGCACCGCCCCAGCCAGCTTCAGCCGCAGCTCCCCAGAGAGCTGCAGCTCCGTAAACATTTCAAAAAAGGGTATATCTCGTGACATGAAAACCTTCCTTTAATGCGGAACAGAACAGATAAAAGTTAAGAGATAAAAGATAAGAGATTCCAGAAAGTCGGGATCTTCCTGCCGTCCGGCTCCGCCGGACACCGGTTTTTTTGATCTCTTATCTTTTATCCTTTATCTTTTATCTTTTTGGTCTCCTCGCTCCTCACTCTCAAAGCCTTTCGATTTCCTCCATCAGCCTCTCCACCAGCTGGTCCTGGGGGACCTTGCAGAGGATCTCCCCCTTGCGGAACAGCAGGCCCTCGCCGTTGCCGCCGGCGATGCCGATGTCCGCCGCCGCGGCCTCGCCGGGGCCATTGACGGCGCAGCCCATTACCGCCACGGTGATGTTCTTCGTGCAGTTCCTGAGGCGGCGCTCCACCTCCTCCGCCAGGGGGATCAGGTCGATGCGGGTCCGGCCGCAGGTGGGGCAGGCGATCAGGTTGACCCCCTCTTTCCGGAGGCCGGCGGCTTTCAAAATCTTCTTCGCGGCATAGACCTCCTCCACCGGGTCGGCGGTCAGCGTCACCCGGATGGTGTCCCCGATGCCGAGGCACAGCAGGCCCCCGATGCCCATGGCGGACTTGATCATACCCATGGAGGGCGTCCCCGCCTCGGTGACGCCCAGATGCAGCGGGTAGTCCGTCCGCTCGCTGAGGAGCCGATAGGCCGCCATGGTCAGCGGCACGTCGGAGCACTTGACGGAGATGCAGATATCGTCAAAATCGAACTGGTTCAAAAGCCGTACGTGGCCCAGGGCGCTCTCCACCAGGGCCTCGGCGGTGACGCCGCCGTACTTGACCCGGAGCTCCTTCTCCAGGGACCCGCCGTTGACACCGATGCGGATGGGGATGCCCTTTTCCCGGCAGATGTCCGCCACCGCCTTCACTTTCTCCGGCCCGCCGATGTTGCCGGGGTTGATGCGCAGGGCGTCGATGCCCCGCTCCGCGCATTCCAGCGCGTACTTATAATTAAAGTGGATGTCCGCGATCAGGGGGATGGAGATCTGCTCCCGGATTTTGTCCACAGCCTCCGCGGCCGCCTGGTCGGGGATGGCGATGCGGACGATCTCGCAGCCCGCCGCCTCCAGGGCGTGGATCTGGGCCACGGTGGCCGCCACGTCGTCGGTCTTCGTGTTGCACATGGACTGGATGGAAACCGGGGCGCCGCCGCCCACGGCCACGCCGCCCACCATGAGACGCTTCGTCATGTCAGCTCCTCCTTCAGCAGGGCATAAATACAGGAGTCCAGTATCTCGCCGTTCTTATAAACGCTCCGGCGCAGGGTACCCTCCAGGGTGAAGCCCGCTTTCTCCAGCACCCGCCGGGAGGCGCCGTTCCGGGCATAGGGCTCCGCGTGGATGCGGACGATATCCATGCGCTGAAAGGCCTCCCGGCAGATCTGCCCCACGGCGGCAGTCATGATGCCCTGTCCCCAGAAAGGCGCCCCCAGCCAGTAGCCCAGCTCCGCGCTCCTGCGATATACATCGCTGCCCGCGCAGACGCTGATGCCGCCCGCGGCCCGGCCGTCCACCACGATGGCCCGATACAGCTCTCCCTCATCCGTACTCCGCGTACACATCCCAATGAACGATTCCGCGTCCGCCAGGGCGTAGGGGTGGGGGAACACGTCCCGCAGATTGGCCGCCACCCGGGCGTCATTGGCATAGCGGGCCACGTCCTCCACGTCCGTCTCCCGCCAGGGTCTCAGTATGAACATGGAACCTCCGCTCCTTTCTATCGCACCAGCTTCCACACATCCTGCAGGGTCACCAGCAGCATGAAGCCCATCAGCAGCACGAAGCCCGCGGTGTTCACCGCCGCCTGGTACTTCTCCGGCACCCGCCGGCGGAACAGCAGCATGGCCACCGCGTCCACCAGCAGGAAGAAGATGCGGCCGCCGTCCAGGGCGGGGATGGGCAGCAGGTTCATCACCGCCAGGTTCACCGCCAGCAGGGCGGCGAAGTAGATGATCTGACTCCAGGCGGCCCCGGCGCTCTCCGCGGAGGTACCCACCTCCGTGATGGTGGAGACGATCCCCACCGGGCCGCTCAAATCCTGCATGGAGGCCCCGCCGGTCACCAGCTGCACCAGGCTGAACCACACCAGCTGCACGAAGTCCAGGGCCTGATACCAGCTGTACTGCAGCCAGGTCAGAAGGCTGCCCTCCGTCACATGCACCCCCACGTAGAGGCCGAAGCCGGTGTATTCCTGCCCCTCGCTGTCCGTATAGGTCTGCCGGGTCATGGGGAAGTCCTCCAGCACCACCTTCTCCCCGTCCCGGATCACCTCCAGGTCGATGGTGTCCCCCTGGTGGTAGGAGAGGAACAGCTGGGCGTCCCCCCGCAGATAGGTGCGGTAGCCGTCGATCTTATAGAAGACGTCCCCCTCCATGAGACCGTCCTCCCCCTCCAGGGCAAACCCCGGGGCAAAGCCGGTGATCTGGTCGGTATAGAAGCCCGTGGCCCCGGCATACAGCGCCAGCACGATCAATAATCCCGTCAGGAAGTTCATCAGGGGGCCGGCGGCCAGGATGGCCAGCTTCTTCCAGGTCTTCTGGCGGACGAAGGACCGCGTGTCGCCGCTGTCCTCGTCCTCCCCCTCCATGGCGCAGTAGCCGCCGATGGGCAGCAGCCGCCAGGAGTACTGGGTCTCCTCCGTCTCCTTGTGCCAGAGCAGGGGGCCCATGCCTATGGAGAACTCGTTGACCCGCACGCCGCAGAGCTTCGCGGCGATGAAGTGGCCGAACTCATGGACCGCCACCAGGATGCCGAAAATCAGGATTGCCGCCAGGATATACACGATGGTCATGCCAAAACTCCTATTCCAAAATCTCGCTCACACCCGGGACCGCACATACGCCCGGGCGGCTGCGTCCGCCGCCAGCACGTCGTCCAGGGACGGGTTCCTCGTCACCGGCACCGCGGCCCGGGCCTCTGCTGTCAGGCGGGCGATGTCATAAAAGCCGATGCGGTCCGCCAGGAACAGCCCCACCGCCTCCTCGTTAGCGCCGTTCAGCACGGCGCAGGCGGTGCCGCCCTCCCCGGCGGCCTCCTCCGCCAGGCGCAGGCAGGGGAACACCTCCCGGTCCGGCCGGGCAAAGGTCAGGGGCGGGCACGCGAGCAGGTCCAGCGGCTCCGCCGGGTTCTCCCCCCGCTCCGGATAGGTGAGAGCGTACCGGATGGGCAGGCGCATGTCGGGCGTGCCCAGCTGGGCCAGCAGAGCCCCGTCCCGGAACTCCACCAGGGAGTGGACCACGCTCTGCCGGTGGATCATCACCGACACCTGGTCCAGGGGCAGCCGGTAGAGGCGCATGGCCTCGATGACCTCCAGCCCCTTGTTCATCAGCGTGGCGCAGTCCACAGTGATCTTGGGGCCCATGGTCCAATTGGGATGGCGCAGGGCGTCCTCCCGGGTCATTTTCCCCACTTCCGCCGCCGTCATTCCATAGAAAGGCCCGCCGGAGCAGGTGAGGATCAGCCGCCGAATCTCCCGGCGATCGGCACAGCCCTGCAGGCACTGGAAGATGGCCGAGTGCTCGGAGTCCACCGGAACGATCTCCGCGCCGCATGCCTCCGCCGCGTCCATCACCAGCTCCCCGGCGCACACCAGGGTCTCCTTGTTGGCCAGGGCGATGCGCTTTCGCGCCCGGATGGCGGCCAAAGTGGGCCGCAGTCCCACCATGCCCACCACGGCGGTAACCACGGTGTCTGCCTCCGGCAGCGTCGCCGCCTCCTCCAGGGCCGCCTCGCCGCCCAGCACCCGAACCGGGGTATCCGCCAGACGGACCGCCAGGTCCCGGGCCGCATCTTCGTCCGTTAACACGGCAAGACGCGGCTGAAACCGCCGCGCCTGCTCCTCGATCCGCCCCACGCGGGAATTTGCCGTCAGGGCCGCTACCCGCAGCCCCAACTGCTCCGCTACGTCCAGGGTCTGCCGCCCGATGGACCCGGTGGAGCCCAGAATGGAAATTGTCTTGCTCATATCCGTATCCTATTCCTGAAAGCTGAAAATAACCCTAAAGCCGCGGGGAAACTCACTCCAGCAGCAGGGACAGCCGCAGGATGACCTCCACCACCGGCGTCACGAACAACACGCTGTCAAAGCGGTCCAGGACCCCGCCGTGCTCCAGGAACAGGCGGCCGTAGTCCTTGATGCCGAATTCCCGCTTGATCAGGGAGAAACTCAGATCGCCGATTTGGGCCACGATCCCGCACAAAAGGGACAGGATCATCATCAATCCATAGCCGATCCCGGCGTCAAAGCAGGTGTCCATCACAAAGACGAACAGCAGGCCGCACACCACGTTCCCCAGCATCCCCCCGATGGAGCCCTCGATGGTCTTGTTGGGGCTGACCTTGGGGGCCAGCTTGTGCTTGCCGAAGGCCCGGCCCGCAAAGTAGGCGAACGTGTCGCAGGCGAAGCTCAGGATGAAGGGCAGCAGCAGGTAGGCCCGGTGGATACCGGCCTCCTCCATCCGCAGGAATCCGGAAAAGGAGTAGCCGATGGCCCCACCGCCGAAAATCGCCGCCATGATCTGGTGGAATTTGATCTCTCCGCCCTTGACAATCGCAAAGCAGAACGTGCCGATCCCCACGATCAAAAACAGCAGTGGAATCCACTCCGTCAGCTCCCGCTCGTGCCAGATCACGATGAAGCAGGGGAGCAGCACGCTGATGCCGATCATCTCCGCCTCTGACTTGGACGCCGGCGCCTGCGCGCTGACGCAGCGCTGCAGCTCCAGTCCGCCGATGCCCGCCAGGACGCACAGGGCCGCCATCATCACGGCGGACGGCGCCCACAGCACCACATAGACCAGCACCGGCACGCCGATGACGGCCACCAACACTCTTGATTGCAGGGAACTCATGCCTTCACCCCTCCAAACCGGCGATCCCGCTTCCGATAGGCCGCGATGGCCCGATCCAGCTCCGCCTCGTCAAAATCCGGCCACAGGGTGTCCGTCACATAGAATTCCGCGTAGGCGGACTGCCACAGCAGGAAATTGGAGAGCCGCAGCTCCCCGCTGGACCGGATGATCAGCTCCGGGTCCGGGATTCCGGCGGAGTCCAGGTACGAGGAGAACAGGCCGTCGTCCAGCTCCTCCGGCTGCCGCTCTCCCGCCGCGCAGTCGGCGGCAAACCGCCGGGCCGCCCGGAGGATCTCATCCCGGCCGCCGTAGTTCAGGCACACGTTGGCCTGGAAGTCGTCCTTCGACAGGTGCTCCGTGATCTCATCAGTCTCCCGGGCCAGGGCCCGGAGCTCCGGGGAGATGGGCGTCATGTCCCCGAAGAAGTGGAGCCGGATGTGGTCCTTTTCCATGGTGTCCACGGCCTCCAGCAGGTACTTCTTCAGGAGGGCCATGATGACCCCCACCTCGTCGGCGGAGCGCTTCCAGTTCTCCGTGGAGAAGGCGTATACCGTCAGGTATTTCACGCCGATATTTTTGCAGTAGGTGGCGATCCGGCGGAAGGTCTCCGCCCCCGCCTTGTGGCCGGCGGTGCGGGGCAGGCCCCGCTTCTGGGCCCAGCGGCCGTTGCCGTCCATGATGATCGCAATGTGGCGGGGGGGCTCCAGGGCCCGCCCCGCCGGGTCATTCAAAATTTCTGGCATAATTGTTCACTTTCCATGGTGAGAGTTTAGAGATATCCGTCCGCGGGGACGGGGCGTAAGGGCGACCTGTGGCCGCCCGGGAGGTTACAGCCATGATGATGGCTGGTCAATGCGCCGCTTTGCGGCGCGGGGAAGTGCGGCGCATCGCCGCGACATTCCGCCCCCCATCCTCTTTTTGTTCTTGACAAAAAGAAAATGGGGGTGGATTCCTCCGGTGATCACCGCACTCTCCGGCGGTTGTCACACCGCCATCAATTCCTTCTCCTTCTTGGCAAGAAGTTCATCCAGCTTCTTGCAGCTGTCGTCTGTCAGCTTCTGCAGATCCTTTTCCGCCTGCTTCAGCTCGTCCTCCGTAATCTCGGACTTCTTCTCCTGCTTCTTGAAGTTCTCCATGGCGTCCCGGCGAATGTTGCGGATGGCCACCTTGCCGCCCTCGGCGTACTTGTGGATCTGCTTGACCAGCTCTTTCCGGCGCTCCTCCGTCAGCTGGGGGAAATTAAGGCGCAGGGCCCGGCCGTCGTTCTGGGGGTTGATGCCCAGGTCGGAGTTCTGGATGGCCTTCTCGATAGACTTCAAGGCGGAACCGTCCCAGGGGGAGATCAGCAGCGTCCGGGCGTCCGGAGAGGAGATGGCCGCGATCTGCTGGATGGGGGTGGGGCTGCCGTAGTAGTCCACCATGATCCGGTCCAGCACAGCGGCGTTGGCCCGGCCCGCCCGCACGGAGGCAAAGTCCGCCGCCACGGAGTCGATGCTCTTTTGCATCTTGTCCTCATAAATCTTATATTCGTCCTTTAACATGTGGAATCCTTCCTTTCCATTTCGATGTGGGAACGGGCGCGCGCCCTGTTATTCGCTGACAATGGTGCCCACGTTCTCGCCGCAGATGGCACGGATAATGTTCCGGGGGTCCTTCAGGGCAAAGAGCAGCACGGGGATGTGGTTGTCCATGGAGAGGGACGTGGCGGTGGAGTCCATCACCATCAGATGCTGGGCCAGCACGTCGTCATAAGTGATGGTGTCGTACTTCACGGCGTTGGGGTCCTTCACCGGGTCGGCGGTGTAGACGCCGTCCACGTTTTTCGCCAGGAGAATCACGTCGGCGTCGATCTCCGCCGCCCGCAGCACCGCCGCCGTGTCGGTGGAGAAGTAGGGATTGCCGGTGCCGGCGCCGAAGATGACCACTCGCCCTTTCTCTAGATGCCGGATCGCCCGGGAACGGATGTACGGCTCCGCGATGGCCCGCATCTCAATGGCGGTCTGGACCCGGACGGGGATGCCTTTCTGCTCGCACACGTCCGCCACCGCCAGGGCGTTCATCACCGTGGCCAGCATGCCCATGTGGTCGGCCCGGGTGCGCTCCATGGCGCCGCCGCTGTTC
>CAJFNE010000057.1 GCA_904393855.1 uncultured Oscillibacter sp.
ATCCGGCCTCACCGGGTATTCTACCGGATTCTGGACTGGATCGTCAACGTGGGCCGGTCCCTGCCCTTTGCCATTCTCCTGGTAGCCCTGATGCCCTTTACCCGGATGATCGTGGGTACTGCCATTGGCGTCAAGGGCGCCATTGTCCCCCTGGTGATTTCCGCCGCCCCTTTCATCGCCCGGATGGTGGAGACCTCCCTCAGCGAGGTGGACGCCGGCGTGGTGGAGGCCGCCCAGTCCATGGGCGCGTCCACTTTCCAAATCGTCCGCAAAGTCTATCTGCCGGAGGCCATGCCCTCCCTGGTTCTGGGCGGGGCCATCTCCGTGATCACCATCCTGGCCTACACCGCCATCGCCGGCATGGTGGGCGCCGGCGGCCTGGGCAACATCGCCATCCAGTACGGCCACAACCGGGGCATTACCTCCCTGATGTGGGTAACGGTGGTCTTCCTGATCATCTTCGTGCAGATCATCCAGCTGGTCTTCAGCGGCGTGTCAAAGCGGATCGACAAGCGCCTGGATGCCTCGTCCAAGCGGTCCGGTTTCTTTGACCTGTTCTCCCGCCTGAACCACACCAAGTAATCCCGTTTTCCCCGTTTGTCTCTTGGAATTCCGGCAAGCGTTGGAAATACACCCCAAAAAAATGAAATTGGAGGAAAAGAACTATGAAGAAGAAGCTGCTGGCCCTGCTCCTGGGCCTGACCCTGTGCCTCTCCCTGGCCGCCTGCGGCGGCGACAGCGGCACCACCACTGATGACACCACCGAAACTGATGGCGACACCGCTGAGACCGTCACCCTGACGGTGGCCGCCTCCCCCACTCCCCATGCGGTGATCCTGGAGCAGTGCGTGCCCATCCTGGCGGAGCAGGGCATCGAGCTGGTCGTCAACCAATATGACGACTATGTGGTGCCCAACACCGCCGTGGAGGACGGCGACGAGGACGCCAACTACTTCCAGCACCTGCCCTACCTGGAGGAGTTCAACGAGAGCCGGGGCACCCACCTGGTGAGCGTGGCCTCCGTCCACATCGAGCCCATGGGCATCTACGCCGGCCAGACGACCTCCCTGGAGGACCTGCCCGACGGCGCTGTGATCGGCGTGCCCAACGACCCCACCAACGAGGGCCGCGCCCTGCTGCTGCTGCAGTCCCAGGGCCTCATCACCCTGGACGACAGCTCCAACCTGACCGCCACCCCCAACAATATCGTGGACAATCCCAAGAACCTGGAGTTCCGGGAGATTGAGGCCCAGACTCTGCCCAGCTCCCTGCCCGATCTGGACCTGGCGGTCATCAACTCCAACTACGCCCTGGGCGCCGGCCTGAACCCCAGCACGGACGCCCTGGCCATTGAGTCCTCCGACTCCCCCTACGTCAACGTGCTGGTTGTCAAGGAGGGCAATGAGGACAACGAGGCCATCCAGGCCCTGGTGGAGGCCCTGCATTCCGACACCATCCGGGACTTCATCAACGAGGAGTTCGACGGCGCCGTGGTGCCCGCGTTCTAAGAAAAACCGCATCAGCAAACAACAGCGCCCCGGCAGAGCCGGGGCGCTGTTTCGTTTCAGAAGCACAGCAGCATCGATAAAAGTGAAAAGATAAAAGATAAGAGATACGAGATATCAGGCACAGGAGATCAGAAGGTCGTTTTACGGGCAGTATTCTTCGAGAAGCATATCCTCCCCCCGCAAAACACCGGAAGGCCAGCGCAGCGGTATCCCTTATCTTTTATCTCTTATCTTTTCTCTCCCTCCACGGTTCCGTGGACGCAAAGAAGACCGGCGAAAGCCGGTCTTCTTGTTTGCGATCGCTATCCCAGAATGCTCCACCAGTCGTCCCCGGTGCCGCCGGGGTCCGTGGGCTCTGTGGGTTCTGTGGGGACCGTGGGGTCCGTCGGCGTGGTCGTTCCCGTGTCGCCGCCGGACTCTCCGCTCTCCCCGGAGGAGTTGCCGCCGTCCGGGTTGCTGGGGTCCTCCGGATTATTGGGGTCCTCCGTGGGATTCTCCGGGTCCGTGGTCTGGGCCGTGGTGTGCACCGGGCAGCCGATCACATCTGGATAGAGCTCCGAGCCGTCGGAGGCAATGGTGGGCCGCAGGCCGATGGCCTCCTCCATGGTGGAGATCAGATACGCGTCGTCCTCCGCCACCACGCCGGAGCCGTAGTCCACCCGCTCATGGTCCAGGAAGGCCGCCTGGATCACAGACTCCGCCGGGCAGTTCTCCGTGGCAAGGCACTCCCCCTCGGTACAGTAATCCCGCACAACGTGCAGGGAACACTCCTCTGTGGGCTCGCTTCCCACGGCTACCTCCACGCTGTATACCCGGCTGCCCCGGATATCCGCCGCACAGGCGTCCGTGGCCAGCAGGCCGCTGTCCCGGCAGATCCGAACGGTGGTCAAGCCGCTGTCGGGTTTTGAGAAGTCCTTGTTCTCCAGCTCCTCATGGATCGGCTCCATCACCAGCTTCCACATGGTGATCGCCGGGTTGCCGGAGTAGCTGATCCGGGCGTTGGAGGGATAGCCCACCCAGACCGCCGCCACGTAGTAGGGGGTGTAGCCCACAAAGTAGCGGTCGTAGTTGTCGCTAGTGGTACCGGTCTTGCCGGCGATGGTCATGCCGGAGAACCGGGCCTGAGTGCCGGTGCCGGAGGACACCGCAGTTTTCAGCATCTTATTCATCAGATAGGCGGTGGTCTCCTTCATGGCCACGTGGCTCTCGCCCTCGTTCTCCAGGATCACGTTGCCGTCGGCGTCCTCCACCCGGAGATAGGTCCGGGGCTCGTTATAGATGCCGTTGTTGGCAAAGCAGGCATAGGCCGCCGCCATCTCGATGGTGCTGAGACCCCGGTTCAGACCGCCCAGGCCCAGGGGGCTCAGGTCCATGTCCTCCGGCTCCAGGCTCAGGCACAGCTTCTCCGTGGCAAAGGCATAGGCCTCTGCCACGCCACAGGCCTGCAGGGTCTGGAGGGCGATAGTATTGATGGAGTTCTGGATACCCGTCGCCACGGAGACGAAGCCCCGGTAGCGCGGCGGGGAGTTCTTGGGCCAGTAGGTACCGTTCAGCTCCTGAACCGGGTAGTCGTCAAAGGCGGTGCCCGGGTTCACGGCCCCGGACTCAATGGCCGGGGCATAGGCGGTCAAGGGCTTGATGGAGGAGCCCACCTGATGCCGGTCCGCCGCATAGCTCCAGTTCAGGCTGCCCTCCTTCTCTCCCATCTGACCCACGATGGCCACGATATTGCCGGTGGAGGGGTCCATGACCGTGATGCCGGACTGGATCAACTGCCCGTCCCGGCTGGTGAGATTCTTCAGATTGCTGCGGTCCGCGTAGACGGACTCCGCCAGCTCCTGGATCTCCGGGTTCACGGTGGCATAGATCTTATAGCCGCCGTTGTACAGGCGCTTTTCCGCCTCCTCCGTGGAGATGTTCAGCTCCGCGGCCAGGTCCGCCGTCACATCCCGGAACACCTGGTCCACGAAGTAGTTGTTGATTTCCACATTGCCGCCGGTGGCCTCTGTCACGATGTCCTCCGCGGAGGTGGAGCCGTCGGTGAATTGCAGCACCTCGGCCTTGGCAGCCTCCGCCTCCTCCTCGGTCAGATAGGTGGTCCAGCTGCTGCGGTCGTCGATGTCCTCCAGGGTGGCGGGGCCTTCCACCTCCGCCATCTTGTTCAGGATGTCCTCCTGCCGCTGCTTGTTCAGCTCCCGGGGGGTGATGGTGGTGCCGTCGTCCCGGGTATAGGTGATGTCGTACATGGGGCCGTACAGGGAGGGGTTGTTGGTGATGGCGATGAGGCTTGCGCACTCCGCCACGTCCAACTCCGACACGTCCTTGCCGAAGTAGAACTGGGCCGCCGTCTGGACGCCGTAGCAGCCCTGCCCCAGATAGATGGTGTTCAGGTAGAGCTCCAGGATCTCCGCCTTGGTGTAGTTCTTCTCGAACTCCAGGGCCCGGAAAATCTCCCGGACCTTCCGGTTGACGTAGGGATCGTTGTCCTCCGTCAGGTTCTTGAGCATCTGCTGGGTGATGGTGGAGCCGCCGTAGGTATCCCGCATGCCGAAGAACATGTTCACAACGGCGCCTGCCGTCCGCTTCCAGTCCACACCGTTGTGTTGGAAGAACCGCTCGTCCTCGATGGCCACGGCGGCCTGCCACAGGGCGTCGGGCATGTCCTCGATGTCCACCAGGACCCGGTTCACCTCGCCGTGCAGGGTGTCGTACTCCTCCCACTCCCCGGTCTCCGCGTCCTCATAATAAATGAAAGAGCTGAGGCTCATGGTGTAGTCCTCCGCCCGGATATCCACCACCGGCAGCACATTGGTCTGCACATATTTCATGAAAATCCCGGCGAAAATAGCAGCGGTACAGATCCCCACCAGAAACAGCGTCAGCAGCACGAATCCCACCTTGCGGCCCGTTCCCTCCCGGGTACGCTTGGGAGTCGTTCGGCTCTGGCTGCGGCGGGGATGCGGCTCCGCCTGTCTTCTTCCGTGTTCGATCACAGACACCTCCTTGTTTCCTTACCATCTTCCAAAAATCTGTCAGTGCCGCTGGCATCGTCTCTGCCGGCGGAATATTCTTCTCAACTCCTAAAAGGTTAGAATACACGTTCTATTGTACCATCCCCTGTCAACATTGAAAATGTCGAATTTCCCCGAAAAAAAGTTCCCACTCGGAATGGTTTTCGGGTTTTCGGGCAGGATATCTCCTGTCAGGGAGACAGAGTTTCCGTCTTTTTGACTTCTTCCTCTCTTGCAATCCCCGAAAGTTTCGTGTAAAATAGCAACCACAAAGCGGTCGCACCGCCAGAGAGGAGGCCCCCATGAGCGAAGATTTCGGCCCTACTTTTATCACTGTCACCGATGACGACGGGCAGGAGATTGTCCTGGAATTCGTGGACGCGCTGGAGCACAACGGCCAGATGTATCAGGCCTTTTTCCCCGCTGAGACCGAGGGGGAGGAGGATGACCCGGACAACGGCCTGGTGATCCTGAAGGTCATCCATGAGGATGGTGAGGACCTGCTCTCCACCCTGGATTCCGACGAGGAGCTGGAGACGGTGTACGAGCTGTTTATGGAGAATCTCTTCAGCGACGAGGAGTGACGCGGGAGATGCCGATGTGCCCTGCGGGGTGCGTGATAGGTTTTCTTTTTAACCCACATTTCGTTATAAGGGATGCCAGATCAGGGCGTGGTTCGCAGGCCTCCCGGCTGCCGTCTGCGGCTGGAAGTTGGAAGTGGTAAAGCGCGCTGGAGGCAACCCACCTGTCCAGAAAGGGTGCAGGTTATAACGGACCTACACGGCCACCGCGGGGCTCCGGATGCAGGGCAGATTTCTGCCCTGCTTTTTTCAGCTTCTTTTCAGGAAGTTCCTGTATTCTATCGGCAAACGTCAAATTTTCCCCTTGCACAAACCGCTGGGATTCGGTATAATACTACAGTGCGTAAATTGCGGACAAGCACCTGAAAATATAGAGAGGACTGAAACAACACATGAGCGCATCAAGAGAAAAGCAAAACCGCCAGGAGCAGGCCGGCTCCGGCTGGGTCGACCCCAAGACCGCCCGGGAGGCGCAGCAGCGCAAACAGGAAAAGCGCAGCAACCTCCTCTACGGCCTCATCGCTGTGGTGTTCGTGCTGGTGGCCGCGGTCGCCATCATCTACCGCACCAACATCATCCCCAAGGTGGCGACCGCCGCCACCATCGACGGGGAGAACTACACCGCCGCCGAGGTGACGTTCTACTATCAGAACGCCTATCAGAACCTCCAGGGCTACGCCTCCTATCTGGGGCTGGACACCTCCGCTTCCCTGAAAGACCAGACCATCTCCGAGAGCGCGGTCAGCATGCTGACCGCCATGGGCTTCAGCGCGGCTGAGGAGGGGCAAACGTGGTATGACTATATCCTGAATACCGCTTTGACCCAGATGGCCCAGATTCAAAACGGTCTGGCCACCGCCGAGGAGGAGGGCTTCACCTATCCTGACGGCGTGCAGGTGCAGTACGAGGACTCCATGTCCTCTCTGGAAGCCGCCGCTCAGGCCAGCGGCATCTCCGTGAATCAGTATCTGGCCAACGCTTTCGGCACCAGCCTGATTACAGAGAGCCTCTACAGCACCCAGCTGATGCGGATGCTGCAGTACGAGGCCTACGCCCAGGCCTACCTCGACAGCCTGACCTATGACGAGGCCACGCTGGAGGAGACCTACGAGGCGGACCCCAACAGCTATGACCGGGTCTCCTACGAGTACGTCTCCATCTCCGGCGCCGCGGAGAGCACCACTGACGAGGAGGGCAACACCGTGGAACCCACCGAGGAGGAGTCCGCGGCCGCCCTGGCCGCCGCGGAGGAGACCGCCAACGACATCCTCGCCAGCTACCAGGCCGGCGGGGACCTGGAGACCCTGGCGGAGGACAACGGCGGCACCTACACCAGCCAGGACCGGGGCACCTACTCCGCCTCCAGCACCGTGCTGGAGTGGCTGTTTGATGACGCCCGGCAGGCCGGCGACACCGCCGTCCTGGAGAGCGGCACCACCTACTATGTGGTGGTGTTCCACGACCGCTTCCGGGAGGAGTACAACTCCATCGACGTGCGTCACATCCTGATCCAGCCCGCCACCGGCACCATCGCCTCCGGCGAAGAGGGCTATGAGGAGGAGCAGGAGCAGCTGAACGCCGACGCCAAGGCCACCGCCGAGGAGCTGCTGCAGGAGTGGCAGAACGGCGACGCCACGGAAGAGAGCTTCGCGGCTCTGGCCATGGAGCACTCCACCGACGGCTCCAAGTATGACGGCGGCCTGTACACCAAGGTCATCCAGGGCGACATGGTGGACACCTTCAACGACTGGTGCTTCGATCCCGCCCGGCAGCCCGGTGACACCGGCATCGTGGAGACCCAGTACGGCTACCATGTGATGTATTTCGTGGGTGAGAACATCCCCGCCTGGCAGGTCGGCGTGTCCGACACGCTGGCCAGCGAGGATTACAACGCCTGGGTGGAGAGCCTGACTGCCGACGCCTCCATCGAGCAGGGCGACTTCGGCCTGTCCTTTGTGGCCGCCTGATTCCTCGGCAGCAGCTGACAAGAGCCGGCTTTGACCATCTCAAAGCCGGCTCTTCTTTTTCAAACATGGGAGGGATGGAAATGGACGCGCGTTTTCTGCGCAATGCAATGCTGTGGGGGCCGGAGGCCCAGGAGCGTCTGGGCCGCGCCCATGTGATTCTCTTCGGCCTGGGCGGCGTGGGCAGCTACGCGGCCGAGTGTCTGGCCCGGTCCGGGATTGGGGAGCTGACGCTGGTGGACAGCGACACCGTGGCCCTCTCCAACATCAACCGGCAGCTAGAGGCCCTGACCTCCACGGTGGGCCAGTCCAAGGCGGAGGCCGTGGCCGCCCGGGTCCGGGACATCCACCCGGACGCCGTGGTCCACCCCATCCACGGCCTCTACGACGCGGCCCATCGGGACCGCTTCTTCCCGACGGGGTGCCGCTACGACTACATCGTGGACGCCATTGACCTGGTCAGCTGCAAGCTGGACCTGGCGGAAACCGCCCGCCGGCTGGGGATTCCCCTGATCATGGCCCTGGGCACCGGCAACAAGCTGGACCCCACGCTGCTGGAGATCACGGACATCTCCAAAACCCGCGGCTGTCCCCTGGCCCGGGTCATGCGGAAGGAACTGCGGAATCGGGGCATCCTCCACCAAAAGGTGGTCTACAGCCCGGAGGAGCCCGTCTCCCCCCTGCAGCCGGAGGCCCCGCCGCCGGGACGGCGCAGCGTTCCAGCC
This sequence comes from uncultured Oscillibacter sp., assembly GCA_904393855.1. GTDB lineage: Bacteria > Bacillota > Clostridia > Oscillospirales > Oscillospiraceae > Oscillibacter. The sequence continues at coordinate 7,790 of CAJFNE010000057.1, forward strand.
AGCACCCCCTGGGTCCCTGCGGCGGCGGGTCTGCTGCTGGGCAGCGCGGTGGTCCGGGATTTACTGCAGGGAGAGGAGGGGACCCCATGCTGACGGGTACGATCGTCAATGCCCTGGCGATTCTGGCCGGTTCCGCCGCGGGGATGCTGCTGACGTGGCTGGCCGGCCGGTTTTCCGGCGTTCTGCCCACCAGCAGCGTGAAGCTGGGGGAACGGCTGCAGACCATCATCATGCAGGGCGTGGCCCTGTGCGTGCTGTACCTGGGCATCAGCGGCAGTTTGGACGGGCAGAACACCCTGATCGCCATTTTGTCCATGGTTCTGGGCGCGATTCTCGGGGAGCTGCTGGACCTGGACAAGCGGATGCGCTCCCTGGGCGATTGGGTACAGAAAAAGACGGAGCGGCTGGCCCTGGGCAGCGGCAAGGCCTCCGTCTCCGAGGGGTTTGTCACCGCCAGCCTGCTCTTCTGCGTGGGAGCCATGGCCATCGTGGGGGCGCTCCAGGACGGTCTCACCGGCGACCACTCCACCCTCTTTGCCAAAGCCCTGCTGGACGGCATCAGCGCCATCGTCTTCGGCGCGTCTTTGGGGATCGGGGTCTCTTTCTCCGCCGTGGCCGTCTTTCTCTACCAGGGGATCATCGCCGTGCTGGCCTCCTTCCTCTCCCCCTTCCTGGGGGACGCGGTCATCGCGGAGATGACCTGCGTGGGGTCCCTGCTGATCATCGCCCTGGGCACCAACATGCTGAACATCACCAAGATCAAGGTCATGAACCTGGTGCCGGCCATCTTCCTGCCCATCCTGCTGTGCCGGATCATGTGACTGTGCAAAAAACGAGCCGCTCTCGCGGCTCGTTTTGCTTTTCAGAACAGCTGCAGCAGGGCGTCCAACGTCTCCTGTACGGTCTCCAGCCGGGTCTCCGCGCTCTCCGCCGGGGCCCAGCGCCACACCCGCAGATTATACATGCCGCCGTCCTGGGCGAAGAACACCTCCTGCTCGCTGTACTTGGCGTCCGGCTGCCAGGCTGTCACCAGCGTGGCCTCCCGGCCGTCGGAGAGCTGGATCGTCTCCGTGGTGAAGTCCGCCTCCCCGTCGTAAAGGTAGCGGAGCTCCGGCTCCATGCCGCCCTCCTCCGGGGCAAAATTCACCTCCAGCTGGACCTTGCAGCCCGCCGTCTGATAGGTCGCGTCCGCCGCGATCCACGACAGGGTCCCCTCCGGCGTGGTGTACAGGCTGACGCTGCAGTGGGGCGCCCGCTCGGAGCCGCTGTTGGAGAAGTTCTCCAGCCCCTCCAGGTCCTCCAGGGGATTCTCCAGGGAGACGCCCAGGAAGGATTCACACGCCGCCCAGGTGTCCCGCTCCGCGTGGTAGTAGCCCGGCGCCCGGCTGTCCCAGGGGCGGGCATCCGCGTACTGCTGCCGGATGGTCTCCAGGGCCGCCGTCAGCTCCGGGGAGGAGAAATCATCCGCGGAGACCGTCTCCCCCTCCAGGGCCACCCGGAAGCCGGACTCCGCCTTCCCCTGGAAGATGTCCGTGACCTGCACGCCCCAGAACGCCTCCGCCGCCCAGGCGCCGCCGGTCAGCAGCAGGCACAGGCAGGCCGCGATGGTCAGCGTCCTGCGGAGAACCCGGCCCCGGCCCGCGGGCTCCGCCGCCGCGTCCTCCACCAGCTGGGGGTCCACCCGGCTCATAGCTCTCCAGAGATCCTGTCCTGTCATAGAGAAATCCCCTCCTTTTCCAAATAGGCCCGCAGACGGCGGCGCAGCCGCAGCAGCAGGACCTTCACCTTGCTCTCCCCATACCCGTACCGGCGGGCGATGTCCCGGATGGAGTCTCCGAACCAGTAACGCCGGAGGAACACCCACCGCTGGTCCGCCGGCAGGCTCTCCAGGAAGGCCGTCAGCGCCTCCCCCAGCGCCTCCTGGGCCGTGTCCCGGCCCTGCAGGGCCGGGGGCACGCAGGTCTCCAGCTCCGCCGTCAGCAGCTCCCCGGCCCGCTTCTGGGCGCTGCGGCGGTCCAGCCGGTCCAGGGCCAGGTTCCGGCACACCCGGGCCAGATAGGCGAAGAGCCGCTCCGGCCGCTCCGGCGGAATGGCATTCCAGGCGTGGAGCCAGGTGTCGTTCAAGCACTCCTCCGCGTCCTGGGGGCTGCGCAGCAGCTGCTCCGCCAGGCGCAGCAGCCG
>CAJFNE010000058.1 GCA_904393855.1 uncultured Oscillibacter sp.
AACCCTCCCTGCCGGTGATGCCGCCCTCATCGGGCTCTCCGGGACTTTGCGGGTCTCTTCCCATCCCGGCGCGTCAGTTGCTTTTTCGCGGGCTCCCTGATAAACTAAAGCCAGAACAGAAAATCGACGTCCCTTTCAGGAGGTGATCCGCGTGCTGCTCAGGCAGATGCGCTACTTTGTCGCCGTGGTGGACTGCGGCAGCTTCACCGAGGCGGCGGCCCAGTGCTATATTTCCCAGTCCGCCATCTCTCAGCAGGTCCACGCGCTGGAAAAGGAGTTGGGCGTGGAGCTGATCCACCGGGAGAACCGCCGCTTCACCCTGACTCCCGCCGGGGAGTATTTCTACGCCCACAGCCGGGCGATCCTGGAGCAGGCGGAGGGCCTGGTCCGGGAGACCCGGCGGCTGGGGAGCGAGGACCGGGAACTGCGGCTGCGGATCGGCTATCTGCGGGGCTACAGCGGCCTGGAGCTGCACCAGGCCCTGGCGGAGTTCTCCCAGCAGTATCCGGAGGTCTCCATCAGCATCGTGCACGGCACCCATGAGGAGCTCTATGATCTCCTCCGCTCCGGCGGCGTGGATCTGATCCTCAACGACCAGCGGCGGGCCTTTTCCGACGCCTATGTCAACCTGGAGCTGACGCGGTGCGGCTGCTACGCGGAGCTCTCCCTCCACAATCCCCTCAGCATGCAGGAGCAGGTGGAGCTGGCGGATCTGCGGTGGACTCCGTGCATCCTGATCTCCTCCCGGGAACAGCAGAACGCGGAGCAGGAATACTACCAGAACACGCTGGGCTTTGGCGGCAGTTATCTCTTTGCCGACAGCCTGGAGGAGGGCCGTCTGCTGGTGATCAGCAACCGGGGATTCCTGCCGGTGGAGAGCGTGGGGACGCTGCCGCCGGAGGGTCCCTCCATCCGCCGGCTGCCGATCGTGCAGAACGGCAAGCAGATTCTGCGCAATTACTGCGTCTTTTGGAGAAAGGAGCAGGCCAACCGCTACATGGAGGAGTTCGCGGCGATCCTGCGCAAGCTCATTCTGTAAACGCGGCTGTATGCTCCAGCCCAAACTATACCGGGCCGCCCAGCTTACTGGGCGGCCCGGTCTTCTTTTGGTTTGCATGTTGTCCATTCCGCAGGGGCGGGGCCGCTTTCAATCGGTCAGGCGAAAGACGCGGCGTCCCCGGGAATCCGGCTGGCTGCTCAGTCCTCCTTGTCCAGCTTCAGGACGGCGTTCAGCATGACGCTGGCCGCCTGGGTGCACTGCTCCGCGGAGGTGTGCTCCTCCTCACAGTGGGACAGGCCCTTGTCAGAGGGGGCGAAGATCATGGTGGTGGGCACCATGTAGGAGATGTACTGCGCGTCGTGGCCGGCGCCGGAGTGGATGTCCATGTGGGAGTAGCCCAGCTCCTCCACCGCCTCGCGGACGAAGCCCACCAGCTGCTTATCCCAGTACACGGTGTCGCGGTTCCAGCCCAGGACCACTTCGCACTTGCACTGCTGCCACTCCCGCTTCTCCAGGCTGAACAGGATCTCCCGGACCTTGTTCAGGACCTCGGGATTCTCGTGACGCACGTCGATGGAGAAGTCGAAGAAGTCGGGGATGACGGTGTTGACGCAGGGATGGATCACCACCTCGCCGGTGGTGTACACCAGGTCCTCATAGCCCAGCTTGTCGATCTCCTCATGCAGGTAGCACAGAGCCTCGGCGGCGGCGTGGAACGCATCGTGGCGCTTCTTCATGGGGAAGGTGCCCGCGTGGGCCGCGAAGCCGTGGAACTTCACCCGGTAGAGCATCTGGCCCAGCACGCAGGTGACCACGCCGATGTCCTTGCCCGCGTCCTCCAGGATGGGCCCCTGCTCGATGTGGGTCTCAAAGAGGGCCCGGTACTTCTCGGGGCTCATGCGGTTGGCCTTGTCGCCCTTGTAGGGGAACGCCGCCAGCCGCTCGCCGAAAGTGACCTCGGGAGTCAGGATGGAATGGGAGGCCATCATCTTGTCATAGGCGAAGTTATCCCGGAACCGCTCGGGCATGTAGTCGTGTGCCATGGTGCCGGAGCACATCATGCAGGGCGGGAACTCGGAGCCCTCCTCATTGGTGAAGATCATGGCGGTCAGGGGATGCCGGTGGGGGATGTTCTCCCGGGCCACGGTCTCCAGCACCTCCATGGCGCTCATGACGCCCAGGATACCGTCGTAGTTGCCGCCGTTCTTCACGCTGTCGCAGTGGGAGCCCATGGCGATCCGCTTCAGACCGGGCTCGGAGCCGGGCAGCGTGGCGTACATATTGGCCAGGTCGTCCATCTCGATGGTGGCGCCGATGGCCTTCATCCGGCGCAGCCACTCCTCGCGGGCCATCTTGTCCTCCTCAGAGAGGGCATAGCGGGTGATGCCGCCGTGGCCGGCGTCGCCGAACTTACTGAAGGTCTCAATCTTATTGCGCATATCCTCGAGACTGCATGTATACATAGCTTTCGTCAACCTACCTTTCCAGATTTACAAACGGGTTTTCGGCCTGCTGTCCGCCGGCTTGCAGCCGGCGGACAGCAGGAATTCCTATGGGATACAGAATGGAGCTATGAGAGGATCACTTGCTGTCCGTGGACTCGTCGATGGTCATCTCCGCGTCCTCCTCCACGGTGACAAAGCCCTTGTCAGCCGGGCCGCCGCAGAAGCCGGAGCGCATCAGCACCACGTAAACCACGAAGGCCACGAAGAAGGAGAAGAGATAGCCGTTGGCGGCGATCATCTGCAGCAGCGTGGGAGCCAGGCCGGAGCCGGACTGATACAGGAACACGGTGTTGCCCAGCAGGGGGATGATGAAGGACACCAGCCAGGCGATGATGGCGCTCCAGTTCCAGCCGTTGCTGTAGTGATACCGGCCCGCGGCGCCGTGATACAGGCCGGCCAGGTCGACGCGCTTCTGCTTGCAGACGAAGTAGTCCGCGCACAGGATGGCGGCCACGGGGGCGATGATGGTGCCGTAGTTGTTCAGCCAGGTGAACACATAGGCAGAGCCGGAGCCATAGATGAACCAGGGCTGCATGACGAAGATGGAGATCACGATGGTGATGACCACGCCCTTCTTGAAGGAGACCTTCTTGGGCGCCAGCTCCGACCAGCCATTGGCGGGAGCCACCACGTTGGCGGCCACGCAGGTGGTCAGGGTTGCCACGATGACGCCGATGGCGCACACCGCCACAGCGATGGGGTTGGACATGTAGAAGAACACGGTGGTGGGGTCATAGCTGGCAGTGCCGTAAGCATAGGTGGTGGCCTGAGCGAACAGGGCGCCGGCGATGGCGCACACCGCCATGGGGATGGGCATGCCGATCAGCTGACCGTTGAACTGGTCCTTCTGGGTCTTGGCCATCTTGGAGAAGTCCGGGATGTTCAGCGCCATGGTGGCCCAATAGGCGATGTTGGCCGTCAGGCCCGCCATGTAGACGTAGGCGAAGCCGCCGTTCTGCTCGATCAGGGCCTCGTTGTTGCCCACGCTGAACACGTCCGCGAAGGTGTGGCCGGTGGAGTAGATGGTGTAGATGCTCCAGATGATGAGGCCCGTAATCACCACGATCAGCAGCGGGGCGCTGATGTTCTGCACCCACTTGATCTTGTCCATGCCGTTGTAGGCCACCCAGCCGCACACCAGCACGAAGACGATGAAGCCGATCAGCTGGCCCACGGGCACCGCGTCGTTGCCGGGCATGGCGATAGTCTGGCTCTGATCAGAGAAATAGGGGATCAGGATGCCGATCAGGGCCGCCAGAGCGCCGCCGCCGACCCAGGACTGAATGGACGTCCAGCCGCATCCGATGATGGAGCGGGAGATGGTGGACAGCTTCGCGCCCTTGTTGCCGAAAGTCATCCGGGCGAAGATGGGGTACGGGATACCGTACTTGGTGCCGATCTGGGAGTTCAGCTGAATGGGGATCAGGACGATGACGTTGCCCAGGATGACGTTGATCACCGCCAGCACCGGGGACACGCCCAGGGCCACCAGGGAGGAGGCCAGGGCCAGCGCGGGAATGGAGACAGACAGGCCCAGCCAGAAGTCGGCGATGTCCTTGGCCCGCCAGGTACGCTCGCTGACCCTGGTGGGAGCCAGGTCCGCGTTGTAGTGCTTGGAATCCAGCAATTGGTTCTCAATTTCCGGTGTCAACTCATAGAGATCGTTGTTCCGCCGAATTTGTGTCTTCATGTTTTCCCTCCACTTTCCTTTAGAAATTCGATCCGGTTCGGATGGTTCCGCCGCCAAGCGCTCTTCCTTGACGGCCGCTGGAATCACGGATGGTCCGGTTTCCCACGCCGGGCCGCTCCGTCTCGGTGACCGGGTTTACTTTCTGGCGGCGCGCTTGATCAGCTTGCCCCAGCCCCGCTCGCCCACGAACTCGCCGTTGTCATAGACCAGGCGGCCGCGGGAATAGGTCTGAACGGGATAGCCGTGGAGCTCCAGCCCCTCCCAGATGGTGTGGTCGGAGTCGGAGTGCATGTTCTCCTGATGAACGGTGAAGTCCTTGTTGGGGTCATAGATCACGATGTCGGCGTCCTTGCCCACGGCCAGACTGCCCTTCTGGGTGCAGCCAAAGATCTTGGCGGGGTTGAAGGAGCAGATCTCCACGGCCCGCGGGAAGGAAATCACACCCTCATTGGCCTTGGAGAGCATGTAGGGATACATGTTCTCCACACCGGCGCAGCCGTTGGGGATCTTGCGGAAGTCGTCCTTGCCCCAGTCCTTCTCAGACTGCATGAACGGGCAGTGGTCCGTGGCGATGGTGTCCACATCGCCGCGCTTGACGGCCTCCCACAGGGCGTCCTGGCTCTCCTGGCCCTTCATGGGCGGGGAGCAGACGAAGTTGCGGCCGTCCTCCCGCTTGAACACGTCGCGCGTGAAGTGCAGGTAGTGGGGGCAGGTCTCCATATAGATCTCCAGTCCCTCGTCCTTGGCCTGGGTGACGGCTTCCACGCCCTCCTTGTCGGACATATGTACGATGTAGAGGGGTGCGTTCAGGCTCCTGGCCCAGGCGATGGCCCGGCGGTCCGCCTCACCCGCCACGAACTCGGGCCGGGAGACGTAGTGATACCAGGCGCTGAGCTTGCCCTCCGCCACCAGCTGGTCGGTGAGGGTGGAGAGGACCTCCTTGTTCTCCGCGTGGACGCAGATCAGGGCTCCCGTCTCCTTGGACTTCTGGAGGACCTGATAGAAATCGCCGTCCTTCACGCCGAAGTCATAGACCATATATACTTTGAAAGAGGAAATTCCGTAATCCACAGCCTCCTGCATGGTGTCCAGCAGACCGTTGGAAAGGTCCGTGATGCCCACATGCAGGGCGTAGTCCACGGCGGGACCGTCTTCATTGGCCTCGGCCTCTCTGCGCTTGGCGGTCTCCAGCAGCGTCTCGCCCTTGGCCTGGCCGCTGTAGTCGAAGACCGTCGTTGTGCCGCCGCAGGCGGCTGCCCGGGTGCCGGCGAAGAAATCGTCGGAGGAAACCGTCCCGCCGAAGGGGAAGGCCAGGTGCGTATGGGCGTCAATGGCGCCGGGGAGCACCAATTTGCCGGTAGCATCCACCACATGGTCGCAGGGAACGCCCGAGAGATCCTCGGCAATGGCGACAATCTTGCCGTCCTTAACGCCCAGGTCTGCCCGGAACATCTCCTTTTCCGTCACGATGGTGCCGTTCCGAATCAATAAGTCCACAATGAATCCACCTTTCTTTTCAAAAATAAAACCGTTCTCTGCTTGGCGCTGACCGTACTCCTCCTTTCCTGCCGTTTTGTCTCAGGCATCTTTTTTGAAATTGTGTCGAGCCGCGGGCGCGTCCCCGCCTCATGGGAAAAGACCAGCCTGCGCATCCGCGCCTGTCCGCACGGCGGTCATGGGATGGCCGGTATCTATGCGGTCCCGCATCAACAGAATTTCGCCCTTAGTTCATTTGTTTCCGGCTACATACTACAAATCGCCAGGGTTTCATTCCGCGCGCATTTGGAAAACTGGCACAAAATCTCCAAGGGTCTTTTCATTATTATAAGCTCTGTTTCCACAAAAAAGAAGTTAAATTTGCGCAAAACGCAAAAGATTGTGAAAAATCCAGAAAATAAAGATTGATCTTTGTGTGTTTTGTAAAATAGCAAAAAAGATATTGCATTAAGTTTTTATAAAGTGTACAATGTGAATAGTATTCCCGGTCGGGCTAGACACTTACATATGGAAGGGGAAGAATGAGAAATGACGAAACAGTACTCACAGGAACTTGTGCAGGGGTACACCATGAGCACGGTTATGGAAGAGGCTCAGCGTTGTCTGCTCTGTCACGACGCGCCATGTTCCAATGCCTGCCCCGCTGGAACGGACCCTGCGAAATTCATCCGCAGCGTCCGTTTTCGTAATTTTAAGGGAGCAGCGGAGACTATCCGCAGCAACAATGCCCTGGGCGCGGCCTGCGCCCGGATCTGCCCGACGGAACGCTATTGCGAGCTGGCCTGCTCTCGCTGCGGCATCGACCGCCCCATCAACATCGGCGGCATTCAGCGCTTTGTCACCGATTTTGAAGAGCAGTGCGGCATGAAAATTCTGGAGAAGGGACCCGCCAACGGCAAGAAAGTCGCTGTGGTGGGCAGCGGCCCCGCCGGACTTCAGGCCGCCGCCACGCTGCTGCAGCTGGGATATGCCGTGGATGTCTACGAGAAAGGGGCCAAGGCCGGCGGCTTCCTGCGCAGCGGCATCCCTGAGTACCGCCTGCCGGACGCCGTCGTGGACACGGAGGTGGCCCGGATCGCGGAGCTTGGCGCCAATTTCAAGTACGGCACGGAGATCGGCAAGGACGTCTCCTTGGACGATCTGAAGGCCGGATATGACGCGGTCCTGGTGGCCGTGGGCATCGGCAAGCCCCAGATGCTGGAGATGTTCGAGGGCAATCCCTACGCGGTGCCCGCCGTCACGTTCCTGGCGGAAGTGGACGAGAAGCAGGGCAATGTGGACCTGCCGGACAACGCGCTGGTCATCGGCGGCGGCGACGCGGCCATGGACGTGGCCACCACCCTGAAGCTGCTGGGCGTGCAGAACGTGACCACCGTCACCCGGAAAGAACTCTCGGACTTCCGCGCCTCCAAGGAGGAGCTGGAGACCGCCCGCGCCAGCGGCGTCACCATTGTGGACGGCTACGCTCCCGTGGCCGTGGACGGCAAGGTGGTCACTTTCCGCCACCGCAAGCTCAACAGCGAGCTGAAGATCGAGGCGGACAAGATCGTCCTGGCCGTGGGTCAGACCACCGACGCCGCCCAGCTGGGACTGCCCATCGTCAAGAACGAGGTGGATTTCGAGGGCTATCACGCGGACGGCAAGGTGTTTGTGGCCGGCGACATTGCCAAGGGCGACAAGACCGCTGTCTGGGCCGTGCGGAAGGGCAAAGCCGCGGCCTATGAGATCCACAACTACTTGGGAGGTAACTAACATGGTGAAGAAAGATTTATCCGTCGATTTTTTGGGCGTACATTTTGAAAACCCCTTCTGCCTGTCCTCCTCTCCCGTGGGCAACTGCTTTGAGATGTGCAAGAAAGCCTACGACACCGGCTGGGCCGGCGTGGTGTTCAAGACCATCGGCCCCGGCGACTTCCTGATCGACGAGGTCTCTCCCCGGTTCGACGCCGTGACCAAGGAGGCCACCCCCTTCGTGGGCTTCAAGAACATGGAGCAGATCGCCGAGCATCCCCTGGAGCAGAATCTGGAGGACCTGCGGAAGCTGAAGCAGGCCTATCCCGACAAGGTGCTGATCGCCTCCATCATGGGTCCCACGGAGAAGGACTGGGAGGAGCTGGCCCGCCTGGTGACCGAGGCCGGAGCGGATATGATCGAGATGAACCTCTCCTGCCCCCAGATGACCAGCCATGCCATGGGCTCCGACGTGGGCACCAACGCCGAGCTGTGCAAGAGCTTCTGCGCGGCGGTGAAGCGGGGCTCCAAGCTGCCCATGATGGCCAAGATGACCCCCAACATCACCGACATGGTGCCGGTGGCCAAGGCCTGCCTGGAGGGCGGCGCCGACGGCATCGCCGCCATTAACACCATCAAGTCCATCTGCAACGTGGACCTGGACCGGAAGATCGGTATGCCCATCATCAACGGCAAGTCCTCCATCTCCGGTTACTCCGGCAAGGCCGTGAAGCCCGTGGCCCTGCGCTTCGTGCAGCAGCTGCGGGACGGCATCCCCGGCGTGCCCATCTCCGGCATCGGCGGCATTGAGACCTGGGAGGACGCCGCGGAGTTCCTGCTGCTGGGCGCCACCACCCTGCAGGTGACCACTGCCATCATGCAGTATGGCTACCGGATCGTGGAGGACATGAAGAACGGCCTCATGCACTACATGGAGGAGCAGGGCGTGGACCGTCTCCAGGACCTGATCGGCGTGGCCAACCAGAACATGATCCCCGCCGAGAACCTGGACCGGGATTACGTGGTCTATCCGGACTTCGACACCGACAAGTGCATCGGCTGCGGCCGCTGCTACATCTCCTGCTATGACGGCGCTCACCAGGCCATCTCCTGGGATGAGGAGAACCGCAAGCCTTCCTGCGACCACGATAAGTGCGTGGGCTGCCACCTGTGCGTGCTGGTGTGCCCGGTGCACGCCATCGACAAGGGCGAGGTGGTCATGAAACCCGGCCGCAAGGGCTCTCCCGAGGAAAAGGCCATCTGATTTCCCGCATACCAGCCGTGCCGGCGGCAAAGGCCGCGCGGGCGCGCGGCAGGGCGGCCGCCGGACATTGGCGGAACCCTCCAACCTGCGGAAGGCGCACAGCTCTCTAGGAGCTGTGCGCCTTCCCCTTTTGCGTCCTATTCCCTGCCCGGCAGCGGCAGGGCGTGTATCATCACCCGGCCCATGCAGACCAAACCCCGGCCGCCGCCGGGCATCAGCAGGATATCCGCGTCGGCCCGGGCCCGGTTCAGGGAGAAGAGATACACCGCCCCCGCCGGGTCCTTGTAGTACTGCTTGCAGAACATCTCCCCGTCCACGCAGAAGATGCCCACATCCCCCGCCGCCAGGGGGTCCCGGTTCACATAGACCACCGCGCCGTCCGGAATATAGGGGGCCATGGAGTCCCCCTGAATCCGCACGGCGAACTCCGCCGCCTGGGGCACGTCATCCGTCACGGGGATCGTGTCGAAATCCTCCCCAAACACCGGCGCGGCGTAGCCCGCCGCCGCGGGACTGCGGTAGAGGGGAATCAGCCGGGGTTCCTGCCCGCCCCGGCTGGCCTCCAGCTCGTCCCGGTAGTCGCACAGGGCGCCCACCACGGAGCGCACCGTCTCCCGCCCCTTGGGGGAGAGGCCCCGGTACTGGTCCAGCATCCGCCGCTCACTGGCGGAGAGGACCTCCCCCCCGCCCCGAAAGCTGTCCCGGAACAGGGCGTTGGGGTCCGTCTCCAGGCAGTCGAACAGCCGCAGCAGGATCTCCTCCTTGGGGAAGCTGATGCCGGCCTCATAGTTTCCAATGGTGGACTGGGAGACCCCCAGCCGCTTGGCCAGCGCCAGCTGGGAGAGGCCCAGCTCCTCCCGGCGCGTCTGCATCCGTTTTCCAAAGCTCATGGTCGTTCCTCCCGGAGTTTTTCTTCATCATACCGAATTTTGATGGTCATGTCAATAAACGCAAACAAGAATCTTGTTGAAAGGGCTTGACAGGATCGAACATCTGTGCTATTCTAGCCTTGTTAACAAGATTCTTGTTTATTGTATTTAATTATAACAAGATTTATGCCTTGAATCGCAGCGCCGCTCATGGGGAGCTCCGGGCGGGGTTCAGCCGTCTGGCAGACAAAAATGCCGGGACAAGGTAAGACCCTGTCCCGGCATGGTGGGGGAAGGTGGATTCGAACCACCGAAGCCGAAGGCAACAGATTTACAGTCTGCCCCATTTGACCGCTCTGGAATTCCCCCATATGAAATTGGAG
>CAJFNE010000059.1 GCA_904393855.1 uncultured Oscillibacter sp.
GCCGGGAACAGGAAGTGGAAATCTTCTACCGCTTTATCGGCAAAATCGAATGACACATCTTGAGATACCCAACAATATCTTTAACTAAGGGAAACGGGACAATCCTACCCGGATTTCCACCGACTGGTGCTGCTGGGCGACTACTTCGGCCTCTCCCTGGACGAGCTGGTCCGGGACCTGGACGTCCAGGACGTGCGGGACCGGGGCTTGTCCGACGAGCGGATCGCCTCCCTCCACGAAGATGCGGAGCGGGCTAAGTCCCTCCTGCGGCGCGCCGGCCGGGTGCTGGCGGCCATCGCCCTGGGGCTGGCCGGGCTGACGCTGGCCGGCTTCCTGGCGCACCTGCTCTTCCCGGACATCCCCTTCCTGTGGGTGGTGGGATAAAACGAGCGCAAGGAGCCCCGGCATCCCGTGGGATGCCGGGGCTCCTGATCCTGTTATGCCGTCTGCACCGTCACATTGGAGAAGTCGAACCACCCGCGGGCGTCCCGGCAGGCGCCGGTGAGACCCTCCCGCAGTTCCCAGGCGGTGCCCTCCGTGTAGAGGGGGTTCAGCACCTGGTCCTCCAGCAGCAGCGCCTCCGCGTCGTGGAGGCAGCCCATCCGGGCCGTGCCGTCGGAGGCCCGGGCGATGATGGACATGAGGGTGTCATAGGCGCTGTTCTCGTAGTTGGCCACGTTGTCGTAGCTGTCGGAGATCCAGTCCATGAGGAAGCACTCCGCGTCGTTGCCGGGGGCCTCCAGATTCACGCCGGCCAGGGTGTACTCCCCGCTGCGCAGAGCCGACCAGAGCTCCTGGCTGGTGACGGCCCGGGGCGTGACGTCCACATCCAGCACCTGGCTCCACTGCTCACACAGAGCCTCCGCCACCGCGCCTGTGGTCCCGTCCTCCACATAGAGGTACTCCAGCTCCCCCAGGCCGGTGCCACTGTAACCGGCGTCACTGAGGATGCTCCGGGCCTGGGCGCAGCGCTCGGCATAGCTCTCCGGGTCGTTGTCCAGCAGATCGCCGCCGGCCGTGCGGAAGTCCGTCTCCTCATCCTCCGGCACGCCGGGCGGAATGAATCCCCCCGCCGCCTGTGCCGTGACGCCGGCCTGCTCCGCTAGGGCGTTCCGGTCCACCGCCAGCGTCAGCGCCTGCCGGATGGCCATATCGGCCAGTGCTCCCTCGGAGTCGCAGTTATAGACCACGGAATAGGTGGCAAGCTCAGGGATGGGACTCCAGTCCTCATCCTGCGACAGCTCCTGGAGCCGCTCCTCCGACAGCGGCCACACCGCGTCCACCAGCCCCTGATTGTACATCTCCTGGGCCTCGCCGGTGGAGGCCGCGAAATGGAACGTCAGCCGGTAGGGGCCATTCCGGTCGCTGTCCTCTCCGGCCACGAGCTGCAGATAACTGCCCTCCGCGTACTCCTCCGCCTGATAGGGGCCGTTGGTCACCAGGGCCAGGGGGTCCGACCACCAGGAGGCGGTGGTCCCGTCCTCCCCGGTGCTCTGCGCCTCTTTCAGCCGCTGCACCACGTCCTCCCGCAGAGGCATCGTCGCCGGGGAAGTGCAAACCTCCCGCAGGAACCAGTCGTACTTGCCCGTCAGGGTCACCTGGAACACGGTGTCGCTCTCCGCGCTCACCTGCAGCAGGCTCATGTCACCGGCCTCCCGGGCCTCCTGATAGCCGCACACCACACGGAGAAGCGAGGCGTAGGGGGAGCGGCTGCTGGGGTCCGCCAGCCGGCGCCAAGCGTAAACGAAGTCCTCCGCCGTCACCCGCTGGCCGTCGGACCAATCCGCGCTGCGGAGCTGGAACGTGTACGTCACCGTACCGTCTGTGTTCTCCTCCGTCTCCACGCTCTTGGCCATGCCGTTCACCACCGCGGCGGCGCCGCTGCTGTCCGCAGTCACGCGCATGAGGTTCTCATACAGGTGCACCAGCACCGTCTGGCTGCTGATGTCCTCGGCGTAAATGGGGTCCAGGGTGGAGTAGCTGTCGCCCACGCACACGGACAGTTCCGTCCCGGCGCTCTGCTGGCCGCAGCCGGCTGCCAGCCCCGCCAGCAGCATGATCGTCAGGGCCAGCGCCGCCAGCCGCGTTCGTCTCTTTCCCATGGGGGTGCTCCTTTCTGAGCATAGTCTCAGGCGCCTAGGGCGCCCCTGAAATGGATCTGTGCAGACTGTCCCCGCTGAATCACCGGAGACCTCCTTGGGCACGTGGTCTGACCGCAAGCCATCCGTCCGCGCCAGGAGCGTCGTCAACAGTCAGTATTATAGAGGACTTCCCCGGCCTTGTAAAGGCGGCGGCAGGAAAAAGTAACAAATAGTGACAAAAATTTAAAAACCGTTCACAAACGCAGGTTCTCTCCTGAAATTCCTTGCGCCGGGACGGCCCGTATGATATCATATTGCCAGAAACCATGAGAAAAAAGGGGGGCTTCCCATGAGACGACGCTTTCTGCCGGGCCTGCTGGCCGCGGTGCTGCTGTTCCTGCCGGCCTGCTCCGGGACCGCCGCGGACGCGTCCATCAGCCCAGACCTGACGGAGTCCACCCAGGACGTCCTGGAGGCCTTTGGCATGGCGGGCACCGCCAGCCTGCTCTCCTTCCAGGGGCCGGAGGAGGCCATCACCCTGCGGCTGCGGGTCCACCACCTGGGGGAGGACGGCGCCTGGGAGGAGGCCGACACCTGGGGCACCTCCATCGGGGAGGAGCGGACGCCGGTGGACCGTCTCTCCGGCACCCTGGCCATCCAGCTGCAGGAGGACGGGAGCCTGGGCTTCCACATCCGCTCCGGAGGAGGACTCGCCTCCTGCCAGACAGAGCCCATCGGCCTGGAGCCGGCGGCCAGCGCCCGCTGCTTCCTGACGGAATCCCGGGATCTCCCCCTGAACCAGGAGGTGCCGGTGGCCCTGCTGCTCTACGGCGCCGACGGGGACGGGATCCCCGTCTGCTCCCTGGAGGACTTCGCGGACCCCTCCCGCCTCGCCGGATTGGAGCTGGTCCAGGCGGTCACCGTGGAGTGCACCGATCAGGCGCTGTAAAAAGAGGGATTGGGAGCTTCCTCCCAATCCCTCTTGCTCATTCCATGTCCCATCAGGCGGGGGCCAGGTGGCCGTTCTCGTCGAATTTCACCGGCACGATCTCGTTGCGGGTGTGCTTGGCGATGTCGTCCATCCGCATCTTGGAGGGGTAGTCGGCGATGAGGCTCACCGCCACCCCCTGGCGCTTGGCCCGGCCAGTCCGGCCGATGCGGTGGATATAGTCCTGGTTCTCATCCGGGATGTCGCAGTTGAATACGATGTCCACGTCGTCCACGTCGATGCCCCGGGCCGCCACGTCCGTGGAGACGAACACCCGCAGCTTCCCCTCCCGGAACAGGTTCATCACCTGCTCCCGCTTGCGCTGGGGGATGTCCCCGTGGATGCACTGGGCGTCCACGCCCCGCATCTGCAGGAACTTCGTGATCCGCTCCGTGGTGCCCTTCGTGTTGCAGAACACCATGCAGCGGTCAAAACCCGTCTCCTCCAGGATCTTCGCGATGGCGTCGGCCTTGCCGTCGTAGCTGACGTCCATGCGGAACTGCTTGATATCCGGCTTGTTCTGCTCGTCCTCCCGGACGGTGATCTCCGCCGCGTCCCGCTGGTAGACCCAGGCGATGTCCATGACCTCCCGGGAGATGGTGGCGGAGAAGAGGCCCAGGTTCCGCCGCTTATTCATCTTGTCCAGCAATCGGGTCACATCGTGGATGAAGCCCATGTCCAGCATCCGGTCCGCCTCGTCCAGCACCACCGTCTGGGCGGTGTCCACCCGGACGGTGCGGCGCTTCATGTGGTCGGAGAGCCGGCCCGGGGTGGCCACCACGATCTGGGGGTGCTTCTTCAGCGTCTCGATCTGCTTCCCGATAGGCGCGCCGCCGTAGAGGCACACCGTCCGCACGCCGGGCTTGTAGGCCGCCAGGTCCCGGATCTCGTCGGTGATCTGGATGGCCAGTTCCCGGGTGGGGGCCAGGATCACCGCCTGAACGCTCTCGTCCTCCGGGTCGATATGCTCCACGATGGGGATGCCGTAGGCAAAGGTCTTGCCGGTTCCGGTGGGGGCCTTGGCGATCACGTCCTCCCAGGCCATCATGGGCGGGATGCAGCCCGCCTGAACCGGGGTCGAAACCTCCAGATTGCGCTGCTGGATAGCCCGCATGATCTCCGGAGACAGCCCCAGGCTGTCAAACCGTACGCCTTGTGTATATTCCATGCCTATTTTCCTTCTCTTCTCGTAAAATCAAATATCTCCGAGGCGCGGCACGCCCCGGATTCCACCGCAAAACGGTATGAATCAACATCTTCTTTCGGCTATTATACAGGGAAACCCGGCGCTTGTAAAGCAAAACAGCGGTTCCCTGCACCCGGCGGCAGTCCGCTGGGATCAGCTCCCCCTATTTTTGGCATAATTCCCATTTTTGCGCGATATTTTTTGCTTTTTTATAGTAAAATTTTTTATTCTCTCTGTATTCAAACCGTTTTTTGTGTTAAATTGATTACACAAAGACTACATGGAGACAGGGGTGAACAGCATGAATGGGATGGCCTATGTACGGATTTTACGGGACCTGCGGGAGGATGCGGACAAAACACAGACGCAGATTGCCGAGGTCCTTGGGACCTCCCAGACAATGTACGCCCGCTACGAGCGCGGCGCCAATGAGATGCCTATCCACCATCTGATCACTCTCAGCAAGTATTACGGCGTCACCACCGATTACCTGCTGGGCCTCAGTAAGGAAAAGAACAGGAAACCCGGACAGGAGTAATCCTGTCCGGGTCCTTTTTGGGCGGGGCCCTGTCGGGTCCCCCTTCTCATCCGGCCGCGCCGTCTGCCGGCTCCGTCACGGAGACGGCGGCGCCCGCCGCTTCGCCGGTGCCGCCGGTGGTCTCGTAGGCGATACCGTCCCCGTTGTCCTGGGTGACCGTCCAGTTCTCCGGGCTTCCGGTGACCTGGATGCTGACGGTGCGGGTCTCCCGGCTCCCGTCCTCATGGACCACCTCCATGTCGTAGGCGCAGGCGTAGACGCCCTCGGCCTCCAGCTCCTCGGTGATGTCGATGTTCTCTCCGTTCATGTGGAGGATCAGCCGGCCGTCCTCCTCCGTCACCAGGTCCCCGTCCATCAGGGTGATGTCCACCTGGTTGCCCTGGTCGTCCTGGGCCACGTAGTGGTTGTCCTCGGACCAGATGATGGTGAACTGCCGGAAGAGCTCCCCGTCCGTGGCCAGGTTCACCGCGCCGGCGGTGACCGCCAGCGCCATGGTCATAGCGGCGGCAATGGCCGCGCCCCGCAGGATCTTCGGCATCCGCATACGCTTCTTCTCTTTCATTTGCAGGACCTCCTTTTTGGCCTCCTCGGAGGCGCGCAGCCGGGAAAAGGTCTCACAATACAGTTTTTTGTCAATCACAGGCTCTCTGCCTCCTTTAAATTTTTCTTCAGCTGCCCCCTGGCCCGCATGAGCCAGGTCTGCACCGTGGAGGGATTCGCCCCCATCAGCGCGGCAATCTCCCGCACGGCGTAGCCCTCGTAGTAGTACAGGTAGATGGCCGCCCGGTATTTGGTTGGCAGCGCCATCACCTGCTGGAAGAGCTCGCTCTGGGCGGGGGAGTCCCACACCGCCGTCTCCGGCGCCGCCTCCAGGGGATCGGTCCGCCGGCGCCAGGGGGAGCGCAGCAGCTTCTTGCACTCGTTCACCGCCACCCGCACCAGCCAATACCGCTGATGCTCGGGGCTCTCAAACGGCTCCCCCGCCCGGTAGAGCTTCAGCAGGGTCTCCTGCATCACATCCTCCGCGTCGGCGCGGTTCTTCAGATAGCTGTATGCCAAACGGAAGATGGTGTCGCCGTACCGCTCCACCGCTGCTTCAAACGCCGCGTCCGTCAATCTGTCTCACCTCGCTTATTCTCAGGGTCGAAAGGCCTTTCTGTGGAGAATATCCCCCAGGCAGCGGAAAAATCTCAGCCAGGGGGATTTTTTCTCAGCCGGAGACCGCCCACAGCCGCAGTATCCCGCCGTCCGCTGAAATCCACCTGAAATCAAGAGACACACAAGAGCCCGGCCGTCCCCAAGGGACGGCCGGGCTCTTTCCACGCCTTTTTATTGCACGATCCGACGGTCAGGAGGCGGATGCCTGCTCCTGCTCCGCGTCCGCCGCGGGCAGCTTCCGGACCAGGGCAGACTGCACCTGGTGCTCCTGAATGTCCTCCACCTGGATAACAAGATTATCCACGGTCAGCTCCACCTGGGTACCGTCCCGGGGGACCTGCCCCAGCGCGTCAAAAACCAGGCCGCTGAAAGTATCGTAGTCCTCCTCCGGCAGGGAGATCCCCAGCGCGGTCTCCACCTCGTCCAACTCGGCGGAGCCCTGGACGCGCCAGACGCCCTCGCCCACCTCTACCACCGGCGGCACCTTCTGGGTGGGCGTGTCGTCCTCCAGGTCGCCCACCAGCTGCTCCACCAGGTCGTTGAGGGTGACAATGCCGCTCATGCCGCCATACTCGTCCAGCACCACCGCCAGGGAGCAGTGCTCCCGGCGCATGTTGCGGAACAGCACGTCGGCCTTGACGCTCTCCGGCACGAAGTAGGCCGGCTGAATGGCCGCCGCCAGCACCGCCTCCCGGCTGCGATCCGCCAGGCGGAAGTAGTCCCGGGCGTTGAGAATCCCCACGATGTGATCGGCGGAGTCCTCGCACACCGGATACCGGGTGTGGCGGGTGGCCTGAATGGTCCGCTCCCAGGCATCCATGTCCTCGTCCATCCACAGCAGGTCCACGTCCGTGCGGTGGGTGGCGATCTCACCGGCGGTCAGGTCGTCAAAAGCAAAGACATTCTGGATGAAAGTCTGCTCCTCCCGGTCGATGGCGCCTTTCTCGCCGCCGGCGTCCACCATCATGCGGATGTCCTCCTCGCTGACATCCTCGTCGGTCTCGTTGGGGTCAATGCCCAGCAGCCGCAGGACACCGTTGGTGGAGGCAGAGAGCAGCCATACCAGCGGGGCGCACAGCCGGGAGAGGGTGGAGATCAGGCCGGACATCCCCAGGGCCAGGGCGTCGGCTTTCCGCATGGCCACCCGCTTGGGCACCAGCTCGCCAAAGATCAGCGTCAGGTAGGAGAGCACCAGGGTGATCACCACCACCGCCAGGGTGTTCAGCACGGACCGGGGGATGGGGACGCCCATGCCCAGCAGCCACTCCGTCAGGGGCTCCGCGAAGTTGTCCGCCGCCAGGGCGCTGTTCAGGAAGCCGGACAGGGTGATGGCCACCTGGATGGTCGCCAGGAACTTGGCCGGCTGGCTGTTAAGGGCAGCCACCCGTTTGGCCCGCTTATCGCCCTCCTCCGCCATCTTGGCCACCCTGGCGTCGTTGACGGAGATAAAGGCGATCTCCGCGCAGGCAAAGACCGCGTTCAGCGCGATCAGCACCACCAGCAGCACCAGCATCCATATCATTGATGTATCCAAAAAAATCATACCTCACTTTTTATGTCGGAGGCGTCCGCAGGGGCCGCGCAGCTTCTCCCTCTCCTCCAGCAAAATCCCTTAAAAAAGCAAAGACGACCTGACCCGCTGCCCTCCTGGGGCCCGAGTCCTGTCGTCACACGTACATGATGTATAAATGGGTTTCGCTGGGGTCGCTGTCGTCGGCGTCCATCTGCGTTTACCAAACCTCCGCTTAATAGTGATGTTATTATACCGCCCGCGGCCTGTCTTGTCAATCCGCCCCGGGAAAACTTTACATGCTCTAAACAAAATCTGGAAATCCGCCGGTGAAAACGAAGGCCCCGGCGTCTGCCGGGGCCTCCTGTCCATATAGGAGAAAGCTGTTCTTATCGATGGGGCACGTGCCAGATGTTGTCGGCGTACTCCGCCACCGCCCGGTCCGCGGCGAAGATGCCGCTGCGGGCGATATTGTGCAGACTCATCTGGTTCCAGCGCCGCTGGTCCTGATAGGTCTCCACCATCTGGCGCTCCGCGCCGCAGTAGGCCTGGAAGTCCGCCAGCAGCAGGTACTCATCGGCGGGGCTGCCGCCGGCGCCGAACAGCAGCCGCTGGTACAGGTCGTCATAGGTCACGCCGTCCCGGAAGCCGGTGCGCAGCGCGTCCAGACAGCGGCGCAGCTGGGGGTCCCGGTTGTAGAGCCGCTGGGGGATATACCCCTCCCGCTTCAGCTCCGCCACCTCGTCCGCCCGCAGGCCGAAGAGGAACATGTTCTCATCCCCCAGCACGTCGTGCATCTCCACGTTGGCGCCGTCCAGGGTGCCCACCGTCAGGGCGCCATTCATCATGAACTTCATGTTGCCGGTGCCGCTGGCCTCCTTGCCGGCGGTGGAGATCTGCTGGCTGACCTCGCTGGCGGGCATCAGCCGCTCCGCCAGGGACACCCGGTAGTTCTCCAGGAACACCACCTGCAGCTTATCCTTACAGATGGGATCGTGAGCGATCTGGTCCGCCAGGGAGTTGATGAGCCGGATGATCCGCTTAGCCACCGCGTACCCCGGCGCGGCCTTGGCGCCAAAGAGGAACGTGTGGGGGCGGGTGATGGCGTTCGGGTCGTCCTGGAGCTTCTGGTACAGGGCGATGATATGCAGCACGTTCAAAAGCTGCCGCTTGTACTCGTGGAGCCGCTTCACCTGCACGTCGAAGATGGCGTCCGGGTTCAGCTCCACGCCCCGGGTCCGCCGGGCGTAGTCCGTGAAGTCCAGCTTGTTGCGCCGCTTGATCTCCCCCAGCCGGTCCAAAACGGTCTGGTCGTCGGCGTAGTCGTCCAGCTTCCGCAGGGTCAGGGGCTTCATCAGGTAGTCATCCCCGCCGGTGAGATCCTTGATGAGGCTGTCCAGCCCCGGGTTGATCTCGCTGAGCCACCGGCGGTGGTCGATGCCGTTGGTGACGTTCTGGAACTTCCAGGGCTCCATGCCGTAGGCGTCCTTGAAGACGTCCTTCTTCAAAATCTCCGAGTGGAGGCCGCTGACACCGTTGACCGCCATGCCGCCGGCGATGCACAGGTTCGCCATGCGGACCTCGCCGCCCCAGATGATGGCCATTCTCTGGGTCTTGTTCTCGTCGTGGTAGAAGTCCTCCACCCGCTTCTGCCAGCGGCGGGAGATCTCCATGGTGATCTGCCAGATCCGGGGCAGGAAGTGCTCAAACAGGTTCTGGGGCCAGCGCTCCAGAGCCTCCGCCAGAACGGTGTGGTTCGTATAGGCCACGGACTGGGTGGTGATGCTCCACGCCTCGTCCCAGTTCATGCCGGCCTCGTCGATGAAGATCCGCATCAGCTCCGGGATCACCAGGGCCGGGTGGGTGTCGTTGATCTGCAGCACGTTCTTCTCATGGAAGTTCTTCAGCGTGCCATAGACGTCCAGGTGCTTCTTCACAATATACTGCACCGTGGCGGAGACGAAGAAGTACTGCTGCTTGAGGCGCAGGGACTTGCCCTCCAGGTGGTTGTCCTCCGGGTAGAGGATCTTGGCGATGGTCTCCGCCATGGCCTCCTCCTCGGTGGCCTTCAGATACTCGCCCCGGGAGAACAGGGCCATATCCACCGGCTTGGTGGACTTGGCGTCCCACAGCCGCAGGGTATTGACGTGATGGGTGTCATAGCCGGCCACCACCATGTCGCAGGGAATCGCCAGCACTGTGGTGGCTCCCTCGTTGACAATGTGCAGGTGCCCATCGTCCCAGAACTCCCGCAGGGTCCCGCCGAAGCGGACCTCCTGGGCCTCCTCGGGCTTGGGCAGCAGCCAGGCGGAGCCCAGCCCCTTCCAATCGTCCGGCAGCTCCACCTGCTGGCCCTCCACGATCTTCTGCTTGAAGATGCCCAGCTCATAGCAGATGGAGTAGCCGGTGGCGGGGATCTCCAGGGTGGTCATGGAGTCCAGATAGCAGGCGGCCAGGCGGGAAGATGTTGGCCGCCTGGAAGCCCAGGCCCTCCAGCGCCTGGCGCAGCTGGGGAAGCACCCCCAGGTTGTAGGCGTTCTTCATCAGGCTGCGGCCCATGAGGAACTCCAGGGACAGGTAGTGCACCTGCTTCTTCTGCTCCAGGCGGGTCTCCTTGTTGGTCTCCACGCCGCGGATGGCCATCACGTCCCGGAGCACCAGGGCGCTGGCCTTCATCATCTCCTGCTCGGTGGCCTCCTCCGGCGTCTTGCCGAAATTCAGCATCAGCTTGGCGATGAGAGCCTCTTGCAGTTGTTTGGTGGTATATGGCATGTGCTTGTCTCCTTATTCCGCCGCGGTGGTCTTTCTGGGTTTTGCGGCGGTTCCTTTCTTTTTGGTCTCTTTCTTAGCGGCAGGTCTCCGCCTCGGCTTCGCCGGAGCAGGGGACTCCGGGGCGGGCGCTTCCGCAGTCTCCGCCTCTGGGACCGGCGTCTCCGCAGTCTCTGCCTCCGGGGCGGTCTCCGGCGTGGGCGCCGCCGCTTCCGCCGGCTGCTCCGCTGGGGCGGCGGGGACCGTCTCAGCGTCCGCCGGCTCCTCCGTCCTCTCCGGCGGGGCCCAGTGCTGGCCGGTGATCCCGGCGTAGATCCGCAGATACTCCTGGGCGCTGCGCTCCCAGCTGAAGTCGCTGTTCATGGCCCGCTGGCGCAGCCGGCCAAAGGCCTCCGGATAGTCCTTGTACAGGTACACGGCCTCCCGGATCACATAGAGCATGTCGCCGCTGGAGTAGTTGGCGAAAGTGAAGCCGTTGCCGGACTCCCGCCAGGACTCATAGGGCTGCACCGTATCCTTCAGGCCGCCGGTCTCCCGGACGATGGGCACCGTACCATAGCGCATGGCGATCATCTGGCTCAGGCCGCAGGGCTCACTCTTGGAGGGCATCAGGAACAGGTCCGCGCCGGCATAGATGGCCATGGACAGCTCCTCGTTATAGTCCAGCCGCACCGCCATCCGGCCGCTGTGCTGCTGGGCGGCCCAGTGGAAGAACTCCTCGTACTTCCGGTCACCCTTGCCCAGCACCACCAGCTGAATGGGGAGCTCCATCATATCATGAAGCACCTCACAAATCAAGTCCAATCCCTTGTGGGACACCAGCCGGCTCACCACGGCCACGATGGGTGTGTGGGGCTCCTCCCGCAGGCCCAGCATCCGCTGAAGCACCGCCTTGTCCTCGTCCTTCCCGCTCATATCCTTTGCCGAATAGTTCACCGCGATGCGCGGGTCGGTCTCCGGATCGTAGAGCTTCATGTCGATGCCGTTGAGCACACCGGAGAGCTTGTAGTCGCACTTATTGATGATCCCCTCCAGGTGGTGGGCAAAATAGGGCATCTTCAGCTCGTTGGCGTAGGTGGGGGACACGGCGGTGACGGCGTCGGCGCAGAGGATGGCGCCCTTGAGGAGGTTCACGTCGCCGTCCATCAGCAGCGTGCCGTCCTTGGCCCAGCCGGAGTCCAGGCCGAACAGGTCGCCCAGGATGTACGGGTTGAAGCGGCCCTGATACTCGATGTTATGAACGGTCAGCACCGTGCGGACGCTCCGGTAGCGGTCCTCCCGCACGCCGTCGTCCTTCAGGTAGATGGGCACCAGGGCGGTCTGCCAGTCGTTGCAATGGATGACCTCCGGCCAGAACTTCAGATGCCCCAGCATCCGCACCACAGCCCGGGAGAAGAAAGCGAACCGCTCGCCGTCGTCCATGTAGCCGTAGAGCTCCGGCCGGCCGAAGTACTGCTCGTTGTCCAGGAAATACCAGGTCACCCCGTCCCGCTGCAGGGAGAAGAGGCCGCAGTAGCTGTGCCGCCAGGCCAGGTCCACGTAGTCGTAGCACTCAAAATACAGCTGGTCCCCGAAGCGCTCCTTGACCTTTTGGTACAGCGGCAGCACCACGGCCACGTCCGCGCCCGCCGCCGCCAATGCCGGCGGCAGAGACCCGGCCACATCCGCCAGTCCTCCCGTTTTGCAGAAAGGCGCCGCCTCGCTGGTTGCGTATAGAATCCTCATGTCTGCTCCTTTCCTCCCCCTCCGCGGAAGGGGAATCCATATGTCATCATCCCTGTCCATGCGCGCCGCGAAAGGCAGCCGCTATACAACGCTGCCTTTCGCAACCACAATCGGGTAGGTCTGGTGTCCCATCAGGGTCCGGTCCGGCAGGATCTCCACGTCCTTGTCCGTGATAACGCAGGAGAGCTTCGCGCCGTGCCGGACCACCGTCTCCTTGAAGAGCACGCAGCCGCGCACCTCCGCGCCCTCCTCCACCACCACGCCGGGGAACAGGACGGAGTTCTCCACCGTCCCTTGGATATCGCAGCCCTCCGCCACCAGGGAGTCCACGCAGCGGCCGTCCACCCCCACATAGGTGGAGGACTTATCCGCGCCCTTGGCCCAGATGGGCCGCTCCGGGGTGAACAGGTCCGCCCGGATGGCCGGGTCCAGCAGCTGCATGCTGCGGTCATAGTACTCCTGCACGGAGCGGATCTGGGCGGCAAAGCCATTCCAGATGTAGCCCCGCAGGTTCAGCTGGTCCTTCCGGGCCTGCAGCACATCCCGCCGCCAGCTGAACAGGTCCTTGCCGTTGCAGTCGTCCACCAGCTCCTTCAGGAGCTCGGTGGAGACAATGTAGACCTCCAGTCCCCGGTATCCCCGGGGGGTGTGCAGGCGGAAGAGGACCTCGGTGATGCGGCCCTGGCCGTCCATCTCAAAATAGGTGCCGTCATCGGTGGTGAAGCTGTCGTTTCCGCACACCACGGTGATGTCCGCGCCGGACTTCATATGGCTCTCGTAAATATCCGCCAGGGGCAGGTTCGCCACCAGGTCTCCGTCCATCAGGGCCACATGATCCTGCCGGATGGAGTCCAGGTAGGAGCGGACGCCGGAAAGGGCCTCCATCTTTCCACGGAAAGGCAGCACGCCCCAGTTGTTCTGGTAGTTGAAAGGCGGCAGCAGGCGCAGTCCGCCCCGCTTGCGGCTCAGGCCCCATACCTTGCCGGTACCCAGGTGGTCCAGCATGCTCTGGTAGCGGCCGTGGAGCACCACGCCCACGTCGGTGACGCCGGCGTTCACCAGGTTGGACAGGGAGAAATCCACCACCCGGTACCGGCCGCCGAAAGGAATGGACGCCACGGAGCGGATCTCCGCCAGCTCCCGCAGGTTGTTGCGCTTTTCATAGGCAAAAATGATCCCGTGCAGTCCGTTCATTTGGACACCTCCTCACCGCTGCTGTTCAGCATGGTGCCAGGGGCGATCTGCCGGCCCGGCTCCACCTGGCAGCCCGGGCCCAGCACCGTCAAACCCCAGGCCGCGCCGTCGGCCACGCTCTCCGGCGTGCCGCCCACATGGCAGTCCCGGCCGATGCGGCAGCCCTCGCCCAAAATGGCGTACTCCACCACCGCGCCGGGCTCCACCACGGTGCCGGGCAGCACCACGGAGTAGCTGACCCGGGCGCCCTCGCCCACGACCACCCGGGGGGAGAGCACGGAGTTCTCCGCCGTCCCCTGGATCTCACTGCCCCGGTTGATGGCGCAGTGGGACATCCGGGCGTTATGGCCCACAAAGGTGGGCGGCGCGTTCAGGGACCGGGCATAGATGGGCCAGGTCTCATCCCGCAGGTCCAGACCGGAGGTGGGGGAGAGCATATCCATGTTGGCGTCCCACAGGGATTCCAGGGTCCCCACGTCCTTCCAGTAGCCGTGGAAGCGGTAGGCCGCCATCCGCTCTCCCCGAGCGAGCATGGTGGGGATGATATTCTTGCCGAAGTCGTTTTCGGAGTCCACGTTGGCCTCGTCATCCGTCAGGTACTGGCGGAGCTTCTGCCAGGTGAACACGTAGATGCCCATGGACGCCAGGTTGCTCTTGGGCTCCTTGGGCTTCTCCTCAAACTCGGTGATCATATCCTGCTCGTCCACATTCATGATGCCGAAGCGGGATGCCTCCGCCCAGGGCACCTCCATAACGGAGATGGTACAGGCGGCGCCGGCCTCCTTGTGGCGGGCCACCATCTTGGAGTAGTCCATCTTATAGATGTGGTCGCCGGAGAGGATCACAACATAGTCGGGATCATATAGATCTATGAAGCCGATATTCTGATAGATGGCGTTGGCCGTACCCTTGTACCAGGTACCGCCCTGGCTGCCCATGTAGGGCGGCAGGATGTGCACGCCGCCGGTGGAGCTGTCCAGGTCCCAGGGCTGGCCGCTGCCGATGTAGCTGTTGAGTTCCAGGGGGCGGTACTGGGTCAGGACCCCCACGGTGTCGATGCCGGAGTTGCTGCAGTTGGAGAGGGGGAAGTCGATGATGCGGTACTTGCCGCCGAAGGGAACGGCGGGCTTGGCCATGGCGCCGGTGAGCACGTACAGGCGGCTGCCCTGCCCTCCTGCCAGCAGCATGGCGATGCACTCTTTCTTCATGGTTCTGCGAGCTCCTTTGCCTGTTTTTTTGTACGGGGCTTGGGGAATTTGCCTTCTCCCCGGAGGAACACCGCACCAAAAGCCGGAATCCGGATGGCGGCGGAGTGCTCCCTCCCATGGGAGGGGATGTCCTCCACCAGAACAGCCTCGGTGTCGCCGAAGCCGTCCCCGCCGTAAGCGGCATCGTCGGTGTTGAACACGGGGAGATACCTCCGGTGGGCGGGAACGCCCATCCGGTAGTTTTCATAGGTATTGGGGGAGAAATTCACCGCGCACAGCAGGTCCCGGCCCTTCTTGTCCTTCCGCAGGAAGACCACCACGTTGTTGTGGTTGTCGTCGGGCACCAACCACTCGAAGCCCTCCCAGCTGAAGTCGATCTCCCACAGGGCCGGCGTCTTCTTGTAGAAAGCGTTGGCGTCCCGGAAGAACTGCTGCAGCTGCCGGTTGCCCTCGTTGTCCAGCAGGTACCAGTCCAGCTGCTGGTTGGAGTTCCACTCGTGCCACTGGCCGATCTCCGCCCCCATGAAGAGGAGTTTCTTTCCCGGGTGGGCCAGCAGGTAGGCGTAGAACCCCCGGGTGCAGCGGAGCTGATTGGGATAGTCGCCGGGCATCTTCCCCACCAGAGAGCCCTTCATGTGGACCACCTCGTCGTGAGAGATGGGCAGCACATAGTTCTCCGAGAACGCGTACATCATGGAGAAAGTGATATCTTTATGATGGTCCTGGCGGAACCAGGGGTCCAGCTTCAGGTAGTGGCACATGTCGTTCATCCAGCCCATGTTCCACTTCAAATTGAACCCCAGGCCTCCCACGTCGGCGGGCCGGGTCACCAGGGGCCAGGCGGTGGACTCCTCCGCCACCATCAGCACCGCGGGGTCCACCTGGAAGGCCATGGCGTTCAGTTCCCGCAGGAAATCGATGGCCTCCAGGTTCTCGTGGCCGCCGTACTGGTTGGGCGTCCAGGCTCCCCCCTGGCGGTCGTAGTCCAGGTACAGCATGGAGGCCACCGCGTCCACCCGCAGGCCGTCCACATGGTACTCCTCCAGCCAGAACCGGGCGGAGGAGAGCAGGAAGCTCTTCACCTCCGGCCGGCCGTAGTCAAAGACCCGGGTGCCCCAGGCGGCGTGCTCCCGCTTGTTGGGGTCGCTGTACTCGTAGCAGCAGGT
>CAJFNE010000060.1 GCA_904393855.1 uncultured Oscillibacter sp.
GGCGTCACCGTCACCGCCGACGCCGTCATGGGCGATGCGTACAACGCCGTGGTGGTCTACACCATCAGCCGGGATGACGGCACCCGCCTGCTGCCGGAGGGCACTGAGGGCGACATGCTGCTGGTCCGCGGCAACGGTACGGATCTGAACGTCCTGGGCGGCGCCCACGGCGGCAGCCACTTCGTGGTGGAGGACCCGGCGTCCAGCTCCATCCAGCTGGTGGAGACCATCAGCGCCGACGTGCCCATCAACGACTGCACCGCCACCGGCGTGTTCGAGGACATCTGCAAGTGGGACGAGGCCACCGGCGAGGCTGTGCCCGTCATCGAGGGCAAGTGGAAAGTGAAGTTCCAGATGGCCTATGAGGACAGCTCCATCGCCCTGGGCGGCGGCGAGACCTTCCAGCAGGGCGGCATGACCTTTACCATCGACACCATCACCCTCTCCCCCGTGGCCTACAAGGTGGACTACACCGTGAACAGCGAGGTGGCCTGGAGCGACAGCGGCAGCGGCCGGCAGAGTGAGGAGGATTCCATCCAGATGGCGAACTACTTCGAGAATGTGGAGATCCTGCTGACCCTCACCGACGGCACGGTAATCGACCTCTCCAACGCCGGCGGCAGCATCGGCCCGGAGGACGGCGTCACCGTCTGCTCCAAGGGTGAGATGTTCTCGGAGATCATCCCCATGGAGGAGATGGCCAGCATCTCCGTGGGCGGTGTGACCTACGACATCCAGCAGTAATCCGGGCAGCAAAAAAGAGCGGCGAAAGCCGCTCTTTTTTATGGGGAGTATCCCCAGGAAGCACCCTCGTCCAGCAGGTTCATGTGCAGCATGGTCCGGCGGATGTGGATATCCATGGCCTGCCTGGCACCGTCTGCATTCCGCAGCTGGAGAAATTTCATCAGCAGAGCGTGGTCCTCCAGGGTATCGGCGGTGAGCATTTCCTCGGCACTGCGCATCCGGGAGGACTCTGTGGACGCCTGGTTGATGGCGGGGAGCAAACGTGTGAGAAACGTGTTGTGCGAGGCGGCGATAATGGCCTGATGGAAGGCCCAATCCGCTTCCATCCGGCTCTGGCCGGAGCGCACCGCCTCCTCCACCGCCGCACCCAGGGACAGGATGCGGGCAATCTCCTGATCGGAAGCCCGGTGGCAGGCCATGGCCGCAAGGCCCGGCTCAAATAGCAGGCGGGCCTCCAGCAGGTCCTGCAGCCGGGAACCGGCGGGAGCCAGCCCGCCGAAATTAAAATGGTCACCGGAGGGGATGTCCGCGGTTACGAAGGTGCCCCTGCCCCGGCGGATGGTCAGCACACCCTGAGCGGCCAGAATATGGATGGCCTCCCGCAGGGTGGTGCGGCTGATGTTCAGCCGAGCCGCCAGCTCATTCTCGTTGGGCAGCTGCGCGCCGGGAGGCAAGATGCCGTCAGCGACCATTTCATACAGCGTATCCGCTGTTTGCTGTGAGAGATTGCGTTTGTTCATGTGGAGACGGTCCCCTTTTCTTGGAATGTGGCAATTATAGCGGAAGCGGCCCGGAAAAGCAAGAATGAACTCCACGGATGGGACGGGAAACCGGGAGGCGGAACCCGCATCGGGGACAGCGTTGCTCCCATGTCCTGGCGGTCCGGGACGGGAGCCTATCTTCCGTGAGGAGGGGGCCGAGCAGGAGATGGCGCGCCGGTGAGCCTTGCACGAGTATGCGGCAAGAAGAGCGGCGCCAGCCGCTCTTCTTGGATGCTCAGTCCAGGGGGTCCCCCTCCTCGTGGAGACCCAGGTGCAGGATGGCCCGGCGCAGGTGGATGGCCATGGCCTGCCGGGCGCCGCGGGCATCTCGGGCCCGGATGAATTCCATCAGCAGGGCGTGGTCCTGGAGGGTGATTTCCTCCAGTTCCACCTCGGGGCCCCGGACCTGGATGGCCTCCGTTACCGCACGGTTGATGATGGGGGCCAGACGGATGAGAAATCCGTTGTGGGCAGCGGAGACGATGGCCTGATGGAAGGCCTGGTCATATTCGGTCCGGTCCTGGCCGGCGCGGATCACCTGCTCCACCGTGGCCCCCAGAGAGAGGATGTGCTCCAGCTCCGCCTCGGAGGCCCGCCGGCAGGCCATGGCCGCCAGCTCCGGCTCAAAGAGCATCCGGACCTCAAACAGGTCCCGCAGGCGGGAACGCATCAGGGGGGACAGGTCGCCCAGAGCGCACTGACCCTGCAGGACGGCGTCCGGAGCCACAAACGTGCCCTTTCCCCGGTGGGCGGTCAGCACGCCCTGAGCGGTCAGGAGACGAATGGCCTCCCGCAGGGTGGCCCGGCTGATGCCAAGCCGGGCCGACAGCTCGTTCTCATTGGGCAGCTGGTCACCGGGCCGCCAGAGGCCGTCGTCCGCGATCATCTCATAGAGGGTATTCGCCGTCTGCTGGGCCAGACTCTGCTTTCTCAAGGCCATCGTCTCCTCTCGTATAGCAAGTTTTTTTACTATTATACGGGAGAAATTTGCCGAAAGCAAGGAAATCCCCGCTGAGCAGGGACAGATTTCCTCGAAAGAAGCGCAAAACGCCATTGACAAGAGCGGCGGCGCAATGATATGATCATGTCTGACAAAACAGAATTTGTCTGATTAATAGATGGAGAGGAGCATTTCCCATGATCAGTGATCAAGTGACCCAGGGGGTGGATCGGGCCCCCCACCGTTCCCTGTTCTATGCCGCGGGGTTCTCCGATGAGGAACTGCAGAAGCCGCTGATCGGCGTGGTCTGCGCTCAGAGCGACATCATCCCCGGTCACACCCATCTGGCCAAGCTGGCGGAGTGCGTGAAGGCCGGCATCTACGCCGCGGGAGGCACCCCGGTGGTGGTGCCCGCCATCGGCGTGTGCGACGGGATCATCATGGGGCACAGGGGGATGCACTACTCCCTGGCCTCCCGGGAGCTGATCGCCGACTCCGTGGAGACCCTGGCGGCGGCCCACTGCTTTGACGGACTGGTGCTGATCCCCAACTGCGACAAGATCGTGCCGGGGATGCTGATGGCCGCTCTGCGGGTGAACCTGCCCACGGTGGTGTGCTCCGGCGGCCCCATGCTGGCGGGCTGCGTGGACGGGAAGAAAACCAGCCTGTCTCAGATGTTTGAGGCGGTGGGCGCCTATAAGGCGGGCATCATCGACGACGCGGAGCTGCGCCGCCGGGAGCTGGCCAGCTGCCCCACCTGCGGCTCCTGCTCCGGCATGTTCACCGCAAACTCCATGAATTGCCTGTGCGAGGCCCTGGGCTTGGCCCTGCCGGGAAACGGCTCCATTCCCGCCGTGTACTCCCGGCGGCAGCTGCTGGCCAAGGCGGCGGGCCGCCAGGCGGTGGAGATGGTGCAAAAGGGCGTCAAGCCCCGGGACATCGTGACCATGGCGGCGCTGCAAAACGCCATCACCGTGGACATGGCCCTGGGCTGTTCCACCAACAGCGCCCTGCACCTGCCCGCCATCGCCCACGAGGCGGGAATCAAGCTGGACCTGAAGCTCTTCAACGAGATCAGCGAGCGGACGCCCAATCTCTGCCACCTGGCCCCCGCCGGGGAGCACTACATGGAGGAGCTGGAGGAGGCCGGCGGCGTCAGCGCGGTGATGAAGGAACTGGCGGACGCGGGACTGCTGGATACCAGCCTGCCCACTGTCACCGGTAAGACGGTGGGGGAGAACATCGCCCACGCGGAAAACCGGGACCCGGAGATCATCCGGCCCCTGTCCAACCCCTACTCCAAGACCGGCGGACTGGCGTTCCTCTTCGGCAACATCGCGAAGAACGGCTGCGTGGTCAAGCGCAGCGCCGTGGCGCCGGAGATGCGGGTCCACTCCTGCACCGCCCGGGTCTTCAACAGCGAGGATGATGCGGTGGAGGCCATCTACGGCGGGAAGATCCACGCCGGGGACATCGTGGTGATCCGCTACGAGGGTCCCAAGGGCGGCCCCGGCATGCGGGAGATGCTGGTGCCCACGTCGGCGCTCGCCGGCATGAAGCTGGACAAGGACGTGGCCCTGCTGACGGACGGCCGGTTCTCCGGGGCGTCCCGGGGCGCGTCCATCGGCCATGTGTCCCCGGAGGCGGCCGCCGGCGGCGAGATCGGCCTGCTGGAGGACGGCGACATCATCGACATTGACATGGACCAGTACACCATCTCGGCCCGGGTCAGCGAGGAGGAGTTTGCCCGCCGCCGGGAGCGTCAGGTGATGCCGGAGTCCTGGGTGAAGGGCGGCTGGCTGGCCCGGTACCAGCACCTGGTGTCCTCCGCTGACGAGGGCGCCATCCTGCGGGATCAGTTTTAACAGGCCGCCCCAAGGCGGCGGAGAGGAGCGAGACCCATGGAAGCGGGACGAAACTTTCACTATTTCTATGAGATCAGCCGGATTCCCCGGGGGTCCTTCCACGAGGAGCGGATCGCGGACTACATCGAGCAATTTGCCCGGGACCGGGGATTGGAGGTCCAGCGGGACAGCCTGCACAACCTGATCATCAAAAAGCCCGGCAGCCTGGGGCGGGAGCAGGAGCCGCCGCTGATGCTGCAGGCCCACACGGACATGGTGTGCGCCAAGGAGCCCTGGAGTGAACACGACTTCACCCGGGACCCCATCGACATTCGGGAGGAGGACGGCTGGCTGACGGCCAACGGCACCACCTTGGGCGCCGACGACGGCGCGGGGGTGGCCAACATCCTGGCGCTGCTGGACGAGCCGGACCTTTCCCATCCGCCTCTGGAGTGCGTGTTCACAGTCCAGGAGGAGGACGGCATGGGCGGCGCCAAGGGGCTGGACATGTCCGGCCTAAAGAGCCGCCGGATGATCGGATTGGACGGCATCCAGGAGGGGACCACCATCTACTCCGCCTCTGCCGTACGGGGATGCAAATTTCGGGGAGAGTTCCCCCGGGACAGCGCTCCGGCGGGGGCTATGTACCGGCTGCGGGTCTCCGGCCTGACCTCCGGCCACGGGGCGCTGATGATCGGCGCGGAGCGGGCCAACGCCATCAAAGTGGCCGCCCGGCTGCTGCGGCGGCTCTCCCAGGTCTGCGGTATCCGCCTGGCGGAGCTGCGGGGCGGCGGGCTGATCCATGTGATTCCCCGGGAGTGCGCGGCGGTGTTCACCGCGGAGGCGGGGTTAGAGACCCTGCGGGAGGCAATCTCGGACCTGACCCGGCAGATCCGGCTGGAGTACGGGGAGACGGACCCGGAGATGGAGGTCACCCTGGAGAGGGCGGAGGCGGAGGAGCCTTTCTGCCTGACGGCGGCGGACACGGCGCGGCTGGAGACGTTCCTCTGCCTGCTGCCGGTGGGGGCCTGGAAGCGGACCGCCGGGAATCTGGCCCAGGTGGAGGGGTCTTTCAACCTCTCCGTGCTGCGGCTGGAGGGCGGCGCGCTGGCCTGCGATCTGGTGTGCCGGTCCAACTACCCGGTGTCCATCGACGAGCTGTGGCAGGTGGCGGTGACCTACGGTGAGACCTTTGGGCTGCGCTGTGAGGTCAGCATGGACTACGCGGGCTATCACGTGCCCCAGGACTCCCCGCTCATCCGCCTGTGGGCTGAGGTCTACGAGCGGGACACCGGCCGGGAGCTGGGGCTGACCTACATGCACTCCGCTCTGGATGCCGGGACCATCTGTGAGCGGCTGGGGATCCAGGATATGATCGTGATGATGCCCACCACCCTGGAGGTCCACACCCCCCGGGAGCGGATGAACATCGACTCCTTCCGCCGGACCTACGGGTACCTGAAGGAGATCCTGGCCCGGGCCTGATGAAAAAATACGCGGTGCCCTGTGGAATTCCCACAGGGCGCCGCTGCCTGTTCCGAAAAAAGCGGACCGCCTGAGAAGGCGGTCCGCTTTCTGTTTGTTTTTCAGGGGGAGGAAGTTACAGCTGCTTGACCGTGTAGTACACCGCCAGGCCAAAGGCGATGATGGCCAGGACCCACATGGCGTAATAGGCCGCCACCGAGTTGATGAGGGCAATGGCCATGGACGCCAGGGAGAGGCCGCCGGCCACGTACACCGGAAGCGGGTCCGCCTGGAGGGGCAGCAGCTTGGGAAGCTTCTTCCTTGCCACCTGCACCAGCAGGGCGATCAGGACCACCAGATAGACGGCCAGGACGATTTTGACATACACCCCCACCGTGGTGCTGGAGAAGCCCCGGCGGAAGATCCAGAGGGCGATCAGTGTGGCGCCCAGGATGGTCAGAGCCAGCGCGCACTCCCGGTCATACAGATTCCACAGGATGCCCAGCAGCATGACCACGGGCACCACCACCATCAGCAGCGTCATGGCGGACATGTTCCAGCGGACCAGTCCAGCCACCGCGCCCATGTAGAGGCCAGCGGCGGCAATGATCAGGCCCCAGTTCCGCTTCTTTTCACTTCGCCAGAGATACGCGCAGACTGCGCCGATCACCAGAATGACGGCGCCGGCACCCAGCAGAACCCAGAGGTAGCTGTCGTACCACGCGATCCGCTGCAGGTCGGAATCGGCGTTGATATAGAAACGGTATATCAGCAGCAAATATAGCTCCGCCACGCAGCCGGCCAGAAAAAACTTCATGGCGCTGCTCATGGGCTCGTCCCGCTTGGCGGACTTTGCGCGCTTATTTGGATTCTTCGACATCTATCAAAACCTCCAGGGGCTGTATTCTTCCCAAGATGCCGGCCACACACACCGGACATACTCAAATAGTATACCAGACTTTCCCCCCAATTGCAAGGGGAAGTCGCGGATGTTTTTGCTGATTTTGGACAGGGGCCCCATACCTGGTTCAGCTGGCATCCTGTTCAGACAGGGGAACGCCGAAAGCGGGGAGACCCGGAACGTGCGCCGCGGCCGCGTGGCGCTAGGATTCCCCGCCGCTCTCTGCGGAGGCGTTGGCCGCGCTCTCCGCCTCCGGGTCCATGAGGAATTCCACCAACCCCACCTGGTTCTCGGAGGGATAGTAGTGGATCTGCCACTCCGGCGTCTCCGTCAGCCCCCGGTCCTCCCGGATTTGCGCCACGGCGTTCTCCACCTGCTCCCGGCCATCCGCGCCCCAGTAGCTGACGCGGATGGCAAGCTCCGTTTTTCCCGCCTCCCATGCGGTGTCCAGCAAACTGTAGACTGCCTCCGGGCTGGTGGCGTTCACCACCGCCTGGATCTGCTCCGCCGTCCGGCGGTAGCCGATCTGCACCGCGGCCTCATAGTATCCCCGCTGGGCCTGGCTGGTGGAGGTGATATACTCCACCGCATATGCCCCCAGGGGGGTCTCCTGCTGGGTCTCCGCGGCGGCCTGTTCCAGCGCCTCCGACACGGACAGATCGTCGGTGAAGTTATAGAGCCGCAGGGTGGCGGTCTCCGTGTGCTGGCCGATCAGGATCAGGAAATCGTTGACGATGTCCTGGTAGTTCTCCGCCCGCAGGGTATCGGCGGCCTCGCTCTCCCAGAAGCGGCTGCTGTGGGGCTCCGTCGTGCTGTAGGTCCGCTCCAGCAGGGAGGCGCACCCGGTCAGCAGGCACAGCGGCAGCAGGATGGCCAGCAGCTTCCGTCTCATGGGTACGCCTCCTCTCCGTGTTTACGTCAGATTCCCGCTCTCGGGCGGCTCAATAGCCCAGATCCTCGTCCACCAGCAGGACCTCCGTGGACTGCTCCATCCCCATCATGGGCTTCCACAGCACCACCAGACCCCGGCAGATACGGTCCGGACTCTTGCAGTCATAGCAGCGGTCCCCCTTGATGGCGCAGGGGGTCTTTTTCCCCAGCCGCTGGGCGTTCTTGGGCGCGGCGATGTTCCGGGCCCGCCACAGGGCCTCCTCAAAGGTGGGGGCCAGCTTGTTCCGGCCGATGACGAAGTACACCCGCTCATGGCCGTAGAGCGTGCCGGCCACCCGGTTGCCCGCGCCGTCGATATTGACGATCTCTCCGGTCTCCGCCAGGCCGTTGGCGGAGGCGATATACACCTGGGCTTGAGCTGCCCGGGCGTGGGCGTCCTCGTCGCCCTTCCAGTGCCAGATCACCTCGTTGTGAGCCGACAGCTTCTCGTAGAGCCCCATCTCCTGCAGGGTGATGGAGCCGCCGAAGCCCACGGTGGCGCCGTCAATGGCGCCATCCAGATATGCAGCCGCGTCCGCGGCGGTGGCAAAGGTCTTGGCGATGAAGCCGCGCTGCTCCAAGTTCTCTCTTGTTTTCTCCAAATCCATGTCAAAGCTCCTCCTTACTATATTTCCCAAATCCCTCACCCAGGACATCCCGGGCGTCGCAGACAATCAGGAAGGCCTTGGGGTCGGTCTCATAGACTTTCCGCTTGATCTGCACGATCTCCCGCTGCTTGAAGGCAATCAGCAGTACCGGGCGGGCATCCCCGGTATAGGCCCCTTTTCCGTTCAGGATCGTGACGCCCCGCTCCTGCTCCCGCAGGAGGCTGTCCGCCACCTGCCGCCACTGGCTGGAGACGATGTAGGCCACCTTGCAGGTGTCCAGCCCGTAGAGCACCGCGTCCATGACCTTGGCGGAGACGAAGAGGGCGATCGCCCCGTACAGGGCCGCCTCGATCTGCCCAAAGGCCAGCACCGCCAGGAACAGCACCACCGCGTCCGGCACCAGGACCAACTCCCCCATGGGCAGCCAGGGGAGCTTCAGCTTCAAAATCCGGGCCACGATGTCCGTGCCGCCGGTGGTGGCCCCCTGGGAGAACACCATGCCGTACCCCACTCCCATCAGCGCGCCGCCGCACAGGGCCGACAGCATGGGATCCATGGGGGCAAACTGGTACACCAGCGCGATGCCGTCGATGGCCAGGGAGCTCACCACCATGGAGAACAGGGAGGAGGCCAGCAGATGGAACCCGATCAGCTTCCATCCCGCCAGGAACAGCGGGATATTCAGCACCATGGTCATGATACCCACGGATAGCTGGGGCACCACCGCGTTGATCACCTGGGCCAGGCCTGTGACGCCGGCCATGGCCACCTGATTGGACGCGAAGAACATATCAAAGGACAGCCCGAACACCACGGAGCCCGCCGCGATGATGGCATAGCTTTTCAATAGTGCTTTCATCGTTCCGTCACTCCAGCAGCTCCAGCTGCCGCTCCTCGGCGTCCTCCTGGCGCACCAGAGCGCCGGCGGCGGGCACACTGCGCACCCGGTAGCGGCTCTGGTTCGTGATGGACGTCTCCTCCAGGGGCCGCGCCGTCTCCAGGTGGTACCTGGGCTTCAGGGTCATCACCGCCACCCCCTGGGTGGTGCGGGTGGCCTTGGGCGAGAGCAGCGCCGTGTGGAAGATCAGGCACCGGGGCTCGCTGGAGTACACCGCCAGCTCGCAGTCCTCCGTGAGATACTGGACGCAGGCCAGGGGCGACTTGTCGGAGTAGGCCCCGGTGAGCTTGCGGCGGTTGGAGGTGGTCTGATAGGCCTTCAGCTCCACCCGGGCCGCCTTGCCGTTGGCGAAGAAGAACAACAGCGTCCCGGCGTAGTCCGGCCCCGGCAGCACCGCGTAGATCACATTCTCCCCGGGGTCCATGGAGAGTTTCGCGGGCAGGTAATCTCCCAGGACGCTGGCCTTGGTGTCGTCGAACTCGCCCAGGCGGGTCTTGTATACCTGGTGCTGGTCCGTGAAGAACATGATCTCGGCGTTCGAGGTGGTCTCAAAGGACTGGCGCAGGCCATCCCCGTCCTTATACTTCTGCTCCCCGCTCATGCGCAGGGACTGGGGGGTGATCTTCTTGAAATAGCCCTCCCGGGAGAGGAAGAGGTGGACGGGGTAGTCGGGCACCGCCTCGGCCTCCGCCGGGGCCTCCTCC
>CAJFNE010000061.1 GCA_904393855.1 uncultured Oscillibacter sp.
AGGCCGGTCGTGAGGAAAGTCCGGGCTCCACAGGGCAAGGATAACGGGTAACGCCCGCCGAAGGCGACTTCAGGAAAAGTGCAACAGAGATATACCGCCTCGTCGTCGCAAGCTCCATATCCTTCGCTGTCAGCAGCACATCCCCTACAGCGAGGGCACCGTCTCATTTTAGTCCGGCAGGATACGGAGCGTACAGCGCCACCGCGTCCCCCACTCCGGAAAGAACCCAGCGAAGCGGTTCTTTTCGGAAGCGGAGGAGCAGCGGAATGAGTGAGCTTTCGCCGCCAGGCGAAAGCGAAGGATATGGAGCTTGCGACGACGAGGTAAGGGTGGAAAGGTGCGGTAAGAGCGCACCCGACGGCTCGAAAGTGCCCGTCGCTGTAAACTCTATCCGGAGCAACACCGGAATGGGAGCTGGGGATTCCCCCAAGGCTGGCCCGGCCGCTCCCGGGGTGGCTGGAGCGTACCGGCAACGGTGCGCCTAGATAGATGACTGTCCAACGACAGAACCCGGCTTATCGTCTTGCTCGTATGAAACATGACCCCGTCCGCGGAACACGCGGACGGGGTCTTTGGCTTATTGGTAGCGGTATTGCTGCCGGGTGTACTGGTCGATGCAGCGGAGGAACAGTTCCTGGCTTCGGAACTCCAGCTTCTGGCACCCATCCTCCTCATGAAAGGACACCACCCGCCGGGCCGGGTCCACCCACAGCTCCCAGAGACAAGGCGTTTTGGACTCCATGGCGGCCTCCTTACAGCGTCAATGCCAAAGCCTCCTGGATGTCCTCCGGAACCGTGTCCGGCCAGGACTCCATGAGCCCGCTGTCCGCCATGTCGTAGATCGTGTAGGGCTTTTCCTCCCAGCGGGTGCGGACAACCAGCTCTGTGACGCCGTCCTGGTCGATGTCCGCCGTGGTGAAGGACAGGCAGTCCTCCACCTCCAGCAGCCGCTCGGCCTGCCAGGTCTCCTCATCGCCCAGCCAGAAAACAAAGGTGTACAGGAACCCTGCCCCATTGGGATTCGGATAGATCAGCCTGTATTCATACGCAACCTCCGTATAGCCGAACAGGGCGTCCCCGGTCTCCGGGTTCACGTCCAGGCCCATGCCGCTGCCTATCTGGTTCATCTCGGAGCCGATATCAAGCATGCCAGTGTCGGCACACGCGGTAACGGTGCCCTCACGTGTCAGCCGGTTGTACCGCATCGTTAGATCATATACCAACGGGTTGTTGTGATCCTCCAACAGCAGGCTGTCAAAATCCAGCTCCGCCTCGTATTGCAGCCGCAGCAGATGTCCCCCGTCCGCCACATAGAGGTAGTCGGCGCCGTCCACCGTCTCCTTGAGCACAATAGCGGTCTGCCGTTCCTCCGTCACCATGATCCGGGTGTACGCCGCCACGGCGGCAATCACCGCCAGCAGCGCCAGCACCGCCCCCAGCCGTTTCCAGGAGCGCCGCCGCTCCCGCCGCACGCTGTCCTGCGAGATATCCAGTAAAGTCTGCATGGTCTCCTCCTCTCCCGTTGTCTCCTGCGGCCGGCAGGCCATCAATTCCTCCACGCCCAGGTCCAGGGCCGCCGCCAGGGGCTCCAGCAGCGTCACGTCGGGATAGCTCAAGCCCCGCTCCCACTTACGGTAGAATCCCCGGAAAACACCGCCCGGAGCTTACTCTCCCATATATTTCCAGGCGTCCTCCCGGTTTCCCTGGATGCGTTTCCCCGGCGTCCGGGTCCTGTCCGCCCGCTGCTGGGCGGCCTGGCGGTAGCGCTCGTGCTTCTCCCGCCACTTCTCCGTGTCCCGGCGGATGGTGTCCGCGATGAAGGAAAATGCCATCCGGGTCTCCAGGGTCATGGCGGGATAACGCTCCCGAACCGAGTCCGGCTCC
Source organism: uncultured Oscillibacter sp. (assembly GCA_904393855.1). Lineage (GTDB taxonomy): Bacteria > Bacillota > Clostridia > Oscillospirales > Oscillospiraceae > Oscillibacter. The sequence continues at coordinate 1,885 of CAJFNE010000061.1, forward strand.
ATGCTGCCCTTCGCGGCTGCCTGGGCATACTCCACCAGGGCGGTGAACCGCTCTCCCCGCTGCTCCGCTGGCAGAGGCTTCAGGCAGGCGCAAGCGTCAAAGTACAGGACAATGCTCTTCTTCCCCATACACGCCTCCCCCTCTCACTTCCTCTCTGTCCCGGCGGGGAATTGGCACGTCCGTTATAGCAGCGGGGAAGATTTTGCAAATTTTTGCCGCTAATGCAACTGTAAATGGAAATGAAAATGCTATGGTAACTGCTGCTGCCAATGCCCTGAACCCCCGCGCTGCAGGCGGTCTCCGCCCGGAGAGAAAAGAACCGATTTTTTAGGAGATAGTTTGAGGGAACGCAGGCCATACTCCCGGGCAGCGGCGGATCGAAAATCCACCCGGGCGCAGAAAAAGAGGGAGCGCAGTGCGCTCCCTCTCGGAATGGGATTGAAGATTACGCCTTGTGGTCGCAGCCCAGCACGTCCACGATCTTGTGGGCCACCAACTCCTTGATGGCGGCGCGGGCAGGCTTCAGGTACTCCCGGGGGTCAAACTTGTCGGGATGCTCCACAAAGAACTTGCGGATGGTGCCGGTCATGGCCAGCCGCAGGTCGGAGTCGATGTTGATCTTGCACACGGCGCTCCGGGCAGCCTGACGCAGCTGCTCCTCGGGGATGCCCACGGCGTCGGGCATCTTGCCGCCGTTCTCGTTCACCATGCGGACGAACTCCTGGGGCACAGAGGAGGAGCCGTGCAGCACGATGGGGAAGCCGGGCAGCCGCTTGGTGACCTCGTCCAGGATGTCGAAGCGCAGCGGGGGCGGGACCAGCTCGCCTTTCTCATTCCGGGTGCACTGGGCGGCGGTGAACTTGTAGGCGCCGTGGCTGGTGCCGATGGCGATGGCCAGGGAGTCGCAGCCGGTCTTGCTGACGAACTCCTCCACCTCCTCCGGGTGGGTGTAGTGAGACTCCTCGGCGGAGACCTTCACGTCGTCCTCGATGCCGGCCAGGGCGCCCAACTCGGCCTCCACCACCACGCCGTGGTCATGGGCGTACTCGACGACCTTCTTGGTGATCTCGATGTTCTCGGCGAAGGGCTTGCTGGAGGCATCGATCATGACGGAGGTGAAACCGCCGTCGATGCAGCTCTTGCAGGTCTCGAAGTCCGGGCCGTGGTCCAGGTGCAGCACGATGGGGATATTGGGGCACTCGATCACCGCGGCCTCCACCAGCTTCACCAGATACGTGTGGTTGGCGTAGGCCCGGGCTCCCTTGGACACCTGGAGGATCAGCGGGGCCTCCAGGTCCCGGGCGGCCTCCGTGATGCCCTGGACGATCTCCATGTTGTTGACATTGAACGCGCCGATGGCGTAACCGCCGTCGTACGCTTTCTTAAACATTTCGGTGGATGTGACTAAAGGCATACCATCATCTCCTGAAAACGAATTTGTTTGTACGATGCGAGGGATAAGAAAACGATTTTCCGATATGATCATATCATAAAAAAAATAAAATGCAAGTATTTACAATCTATTTTTTCAATGCTATGATATTCTCAGTGAGTTTTTGGAAAGCAGATCCTGAGATCTTGATTTGAGGAGGACATCTCTCATGCGTGAATTGAAAGGCGCCTGTATCTTCGGCCAGTCCGGCGGACCCACTTCCGTGATCAACGCCAGTGCCTACGGCGTCATTGACACCGCTTTGAAAAATCCTAACATCACCGCCGTCTACGGCGCGGAGCACGGCATCAAGGGCGTTTTGAACGACCGCCTGTTCGATATGGGCCAGGAGAACCCGGAGGAGCTGGCCCTGCTGAAATACACCCCCTCCTCCGCCCTGGGCTCCTGCCGGTACAAGATGGCGGACCCGGATGTGGACGACACGGACTACAAGCGCATCCTGGAGATCTTTAAGAAGTACGGCGTGCGCTACTTCTTCTACAACGGCGGCAACGACTCCATGGACACCTGCAACAAGATCAGCAAGTATATGCAGAAGGTGGGCTATGAGTGCCGTGTGATGGGCGTACCCAAGACCATCGACAACGACCTCTACGGCACGGACCACTGCCCCGGCTTCGCCTCCGCCGCCAAGTATATCGCCACCTCCTGCATGGAGGTCTATCACGACGCCCGGGTGTACGACACTGGCATGGTCTGCATCATCGAGATCATGGGCCGGCACGCCGGCTGGCTGGCGGGCGCCGCTGCCCTGGCCACCGCCTACGGCGCGGGCCCGGACTTGGTGTACCTCCCTGAGGTGGACTTCGACATGGAGCAGTTCCTCTCCGACGTGGAGCGCATCTACAAGGAAAAAGGCAACTGCATGGTGGCCGTCTCCGAGGGCATCCACTATGCCGATGGCACTTTCGTCTCCGAGGCCAAGACCTCCGCTACTGACGGCTTCGGCCACGCCCAGCTGGGGGGACTTGCGTCGCTGCTGGCCAACGTGGTAAAGGAGCGGACCGGCGCTAAGGTCCGGGGCATCGAGTTGAGCCTGCTGCAGCGCTGCGGCGCCCACTTGGCCTCTGAGACCGACATTGAGGAGTCCTTTATGGCCGGCAAGGCCGCCGTGGAGAACGCGGTCAATGGCATCACCGACAAGATGGTGGGCTTCGAGCGGGGCGAGGAGGACGGCCAGTACGTCTGCCGCACGAAGCTGCTGGATCTGTCCGAGGTGGCCAACACGGAGAAGAAAGTCCCCCTGGATTGGATCAACGAGACCCACAACGGCGTGAAGCAGCCTTTCATTGACTATGTGCTGCCCCTGATTCAGGGGGAGCCCCCCCTGCCTAAGCAGGACTCCCTCCCCCGCTTTGCTCAGCTGAAGAAGGTACTGGTGAAGTAAGGGGCCCCGCATATGCCTCTCATGGCCGCAGGAAAGCACGCCGCTGCGTTCCTGCGGCTTTGTGCATCACTGGGGGAGCCGCCCCCGGTTTCAGGATTTCACCAAGCATAGAGTGCCCGTTTCTGTCGAATCCTGTTCATGGTTTGTAACCAACTTCCGGTTGACACATTTCCCCAAATTCTGTTAAGGTTACAAAAGAACCCCGATGAATGATGTAAAAAATGACGTAAAAGAGGTCGAGATCATCATGTTTGCCCGGATTTCCAAGCGCATCTTTCCCTTGACCCTGGCACTGCTGCTGATCCTGTCCGCCGTCCCCGCCGCACGGGCGGCGGGATTTTCGGATGTGCCTGGAGACCACTGGGCCTACACCTATATCCAGGATGTGGCCGCCCGGGGACTGATCCAGGGCAGCGGCGGCAGGTTCCGTCCAGATGATCCGGTCAGCGTCCAGGCATTCTTGTCCATGGTTTGCCGGGCCAGCGGTCTGGATGACCGGAAGCTCCAGAGCGGCGCCGACTGGGCGGACCCGGCCATCGCCTACGGGCAGTACTTTGGCTGGTTCACAGCGGAGGAGATGGGGGACCGGACCGCCCCCATCACCCGGGAGTTCGCCGCCCAGCTGCTGGTGAACGCCTTCCATCCGGAGGCGGTGGGCCAGGGCGACGGCCTCCATTTCCAGGACGAACGGGAAATCACAGAGAGCCGGGTGCCCTATGTGCAGGCGGCGGTGGAGTTGGGCCTGATTCACGGCTATGAGGACGGGTCCTTCCGCCCCCAGGAGGGCCTGACCCGGGCTGCCGCGGCCAAGCTGCTCTCCCTCTGCCTGCCCCCGGAGCCCCAGCCCACCGGCGCCCAGGTCCAGGTCCCGGTGCTCATGTACCACGACGTGTCCTATCTGGGGCACGGCTACTCCAAGACGCCGGAAATCTTTGAAAAGCAGATGCGGGAGCTGAAAGACGCCGGCTTCCACACGGTGTTCTTCTCCGAGCTGATCGACTACGTGGAAAACGGCACGCCCCTGCCCGAAAAGCCCATCGTCATCAGCATCGACGACGGCTATGCCACCAACTACACCTACGTCTACCCGATCCTGCAGGAGCTGGGCATGAAGGCGGAGATCTCCATCATCGGCGACGCCATCCGCTATACGAACTGGGGCCTCAGCTGGGACCAGATTCGGGAGATGGTGGCCAGCGGCCTGGTCTCCATCCAGCCCCACACCTCCTCCCTCCACAGCAATGCCAATGGCCGGATCGGGATGCTGAAAAAGAGCGGGGAGAGCTGGATGGACTACGTGCAGCTGGTGGGGAACGACACCCGCACCATCCTGGACCTGATCACCCAGCAGGTGGGCGTCCAGCCCCAGGTGTTCACCTACCCCCACGGCAAGCACAACGCCATGACGGAGGCCATCGTCCAGCGGCTGGGCTGCCAGGTGTCCCTCACCACCAAGGACGGCGTGGCCGTGGTGGTCCAGGGGGACCCCACCTCCCTGCGGCTTATGGACCGGATCGGCATGGACTTCCGCAACGGCAGCGTAGTCAGTACGCTGAAGCAGTTTGGATACAAGGGCTGAAGATCAGAGTGAAGAGATAAAAGATAAGAGATAGGGGACCTTCCCGGCTGGTGGTCGCTCCTATCTCTTATCTTTTCACTTTAATCTGTTATCTTTCCTCACTGGTTCTTCTGATAGATGGCCCACAGACCCTCCATCAGCAGGTACTTGTCGTAGACAATGTGGTTCCGGGTGTACTTCACGATCACCGGGGCGTTGCCGCCGGTGGCCACCACACTGACCTCCTGGCCGGGGAACTCCTCCCGGATGCGGTCGATGATCCCGTCCAGCATCCCGGCGGTGCCGTAGACGATGCCGGAGCGCATGCAGTCCACCGTAGTCTTGCCGATCAGGGACTTGGGGTACTGCAGGGAGATGTCCGGCAGCTGGGCGGCCCGCCGGCTCAGGGCCTCCAGCGAGACATTCACACCCGGCAGCAGCAGGCCGCCCTCGTAGGTCCGCCACTCAGAGATCACGCTGATCACCGTGGCGGTGCCCATGTCGATGGTGATGATGGGGGGCTGGAACTTCTCCAAAGCCGCCACCGAATCCGCCACGATGTCCGCGCCCATCTCGCTCTGGACCGTCAGGCGGATGTTCAGCCCGGTCTTCACGCCGGGGCCCACCACCATGGGGGGCCTGCCCAGCAGGCGGGTCAGCGCCTTCTCCATCATGAAATTCAGGGGCGGCACCACGCTGCACAGGATCGACCCGGTAATGGCGCCGTAGTCAAAGTGATACAGTGCAAAGATATTCATGAAATCGATGCAGATCTGATCCGAGGTTTTTCGACTGTCCGTATTGATGGCACCCAGAAAACGCAGATTCTTCTTCTCATCAAACACCCCCACGGAGATCGTGGAGTTCCCAACATCGACAGCAAGCAGCATCCGTTTCTCCCCCTTCCAAATCATTTGACACACATATTTTGATTAAAAATATCCTATCACGTCTGTACCACGCTTGCAAGTCCAGATTCCATCGATTATACTGAAAAAAGGAGGTGTCGCGAAATGTATCAGACGACGCTGCGCTCCCCCGTGGGAGAGCTGACCCTGACCTCTGACGGCAGCGCCCTGACGGGGCTATGGCTGGCGGGGCAGAAATATTACCCAGAGTTATCAACCTGTGAGAGCCAGCCGGACCTGCCAGTGCTGCAGCAGGCGGCAGCCTACCTGTCCGCCTACTGGGCAAAGGCCCCCCTGCCTCCCCTGCCGCCTCTGGCCCCAGAGGGCAGTCCATTCCGGCAGGCGGTGTGGGCGCTGTTGCGGGAGATCCCCTATGGGCAGACCACCACCTACGGGGCCCTTGCCCGGCAGCTGCGCTCCCAAGGGATCGCCGCCTCCCCACAGGCAGTGGGCGGCGCGGTGGGCCATAACCCTATCTCCATCCTGATCCCCTGCCACCGGGTGGTGGGCGGCGGCGGCAGCCTCACTGGCTACGCCGGCGGCGTGGAGCGCAAGCGGTTCCTGTTGGAACTGGAGGGAGTGGACGCGTCCCGGCTGACCATCCCCACCCGCGGCACCGCTCTCTAGCAAGAAAGGAACTGCTGATGGAGCCTTCCCGCAAAAAGAAAATGATTCTTCCCCAGGCACACACCTTCCACGGCTACGGCCCGCCGGAAGCCCCAAAGCCGGATCCCCCGGAGCGGCCCGGCCTCAATCCCTGCCCCTGCTGCGGCTGCCGGACCTTCCCGGCGCCCCCGGCGGAGGCCATCGCCTATATCTGTCCGGTCTGCCTGTGGGAGAATGATGTGTTCATCTCCTCCGATGACGAGCCCAGTGACGAGAACCACGGCCTGACGCTGCGCCAGAGCCGTGAGAACGCCCGCCTCCACGGGGTCTGCGATCCTCGCCTGGCCCGGTACGCCCGCCCTCCCAGGCCGTCGGAGCTGCCGGAGTAATGGGTGGAATCCCATGGATTCGTCTGAAAACGCAACAGGACCGGCCTAATGGTCGGTCCTGTTTTCTGTATTGTAATTCTACTTTACAGGCGCTAGTTTCCAATCTATCCTAGGACTCCCAGATGTTCCAGCAGGATCTTCAGTCCCAGCAGCACCAGGATAACGCCGCCGGTGAACTCCGCACGCCGCTTGTATCGTGCGCCGAAGAAGTTGCCCACCACAACCCCCACCAAGGACAGGCAGAACGTAGTACAGCCGATCAGCGTAATGGCCGGGACGATCATGACCCGCAGAAAAGCAAACGTTACACCCACCGCCAGGGCATCGATGCTGGTGGCAATCGCCATCAGGAAGAGCTGTTTATAGTCCAGCCGGTAATCCACCGCGCAGGACATCTCCTCATCCTCCGGCGACAGCGCCTCCCGGATCATGTTACAGCCGATCAGCGCCAGCAGAACAAATGCCACCCAGTGGTCGATATTCTGGATATAATTGGCGAACTGAGAGCCCAGCACCCACCCCAGAAAGGGCATCAGGGCCTGAAAGCCGCCAAAAAATAGGGCAATGATCGCTCCGTGCCGCAGATTCAGCTTCGGCATGCAAAGGCCCTGGCAGATGGCCACTGCAAAGGCGTCCATGGACAGACCCACGCCGATGAGAAACAGCTCCAGAATTCCCATGTCTTACTCCTCCAGAATCACCGGCACCGGCTTCCGGATGCGGATGGAATCCGGCGTCACGGCGCAGTCATAGGCCAGGATCTGTACGCCCGCTCGAGCGGCCTGCCGCAGAGCGTCCCCAAAAGCCGGGTGCGTGTCATCGTTGGGCGCGACGCTCTCCACGCCCTCCATCTGCACCACGAAGAACAGGGTAGCGGATATGCCGTTTTCCACTGCTCGCTGTAGCTCCTGAATGTGCTTGACGCCCCGCTCCGTGGGCGCATCCGGGAACCGGGCTCGCCCTTCCGCTTCCAACGTAACGCCCTTTACCTCCACATAGTGGGGACCGCGCGACGTCTCCAAGCAGAAATCCAGCCGGGAGTCCCCATACCGGACTTCCCGGCGCACCGCCGTCACATCTGGCAGAAAGCCGCCAGCCTCCGCCCACTCCCCGAATACCTGGTTGGGCGCTTGGGCGTCCATATTGATGAGGCGTGTCCCTTTCTCCACCGCGATCAGGTCAAAGCGGGTTTTCCGGGCGGGGTTGTCCCCCTCCGCCAGATAGACCCGAGCGCCGGGGACCAGCAACTCCCGGCATCGGCCGGTATTCTTTACATGAACCGTCTGCATCCCGTCCGCTGTCTCCACCTGGGCCACAAAGCGGTTGGGACGGGCCACGAAAAAGCCCGGGATCACGGATTGATAGCGCAAGAACTCTCTCCCCCCTCATGATCCGTAGAACGCTTTTATGGATCCCTCCGGGAGCCCAAAGAGGGCGGCAGACGTTCCGTCTCATGAATTGCAATAAGCAGAAAAGGTCCCCTGACAGCAGAACTGTCAGGGGACGGTGTTGGCGTTACCTATTTTCCCGGGCCGTCGCCAGCCAAGTATTGTCGGCAGAAGTGAGCTTAACTACCGTGTTCGGAATGGGAACGGGTGGACCCTC
>CAJFNE010000062.1 GCA_904393855.1 uncultured Oscillibacter sp.
TGCATATAATAGAGGTAGAGACGGTGACATAGCCAAGTGGTAAGGCAAGAGTCTGCAAAACTCTCATTCCCCGGTTCAAATCCGGGTGTCACCTCCAGAAAACCACGACAATCTGGATATCGCAGGCGGAATGCCGGCGGTCCCAAGGCTGTCGTGGTTTTTTATGTCCTCAAAATTGGACGTTCGTTCCCAGGATATTTGTAAGCGCAAAGTGGCGGAGAACATAAAAGAATCGAGCAAGGCCGCCGTTTATCGCAAGAGGAAGCCTTTATCTGCAGAGAGACTGAGCGGCTTTTCCCCTTGGAAAAAAGCTTCTGGAGTATCTCTGTGAGAGAGCTATTCCAGCGGGAAGATAAAAGCGGAAAGGCCGCAGACCCCGTAGGAACTGGACTGGGACGCCCTGACCCGCGTCCGGAACTGGGAGGAGCTAGCCGGATGGATCATGGGGCGGCTTTTTGCCCCTATTTTAGTTCGAGATCATGGGAGATGTCACGCGACAGATCAGCAGAGAGGGATTATGGAATGGATATGTTTTCTTCATTTGCCCCGGAACAACTCATCCGAGGAATCAGTTGCGTCAAAACGACAGGGCGCGAGCTTACCAGGAGAGAAATCGCGGTGTTAAAGAGAAAACTGCGCGCCGCAGAAGAGAATCCTGCTGTCATCCGGCTTGCCAGAGGGGACGGCCGGCCCAAAATCCTCGATCAGATTGTCGCGGATGACAGGGTTATTTTTGGCTGGGGGCTGAAAAGCAGGCATGCCTTTCTGGAACGATCCCCGCTGCGTGATTTTTTGGAACCCAACCAGATGGATGCCGGTCAGCTGAAGAGAATCCTAAAATTATATGAGGACGATCTCCCCTATCATTTCCGCAAGGCGGGATTCGGTGCTGGCTGGAACTCCGCGCGGCATCGCAGTCTCGTTCAGAGACTATATGATTCCATCGATGCGAATCAGGACACTGGGGAGAATTTGCTGCTGATCAAAGACTGGCTCTGCGCCGTGCTGCATACGGCCGGCAGTCCTGCTTTCCACAATCTCTCCCCTTGGGTATCGGCGTCTGCTGGAAGTAAGAGGTATAAAACCGCGTACCTGTTCGGCGCGGGAAGAGCGGATTCCTACAGAGGGGAAAGAACACGCCGCCGTTTTGTGATTTTTGACACCTGGGTTTCACCTGGGGATGAGCACCGCACTTTTGAGCGAACTCAGTTTTTAATTGCGCGTTTTCGGGAAATCGGACTGCCCTGGTATGCAGACAGGCACTATGAAATCATGCTGAAATACGCTATATATCCTCAAAATCTCATCGGGTATTATTATTTTGAGAATGATATGCCGCTCCACTATTACCTGAATCCGCATTATTGGAGCCGCATGGAGTCCGACCCGCACTTTCAGATTGGCGATGAGGTCATGATTGACCAAACGGATGTGGGATTCCCGGCCGACAACCCGTATCGGATTATCTATGAAAGGCGAGGCGGCCGATTTGGGGTATACGAGCGCCGATAGAGCATCGATATGGCCGCGATAGAACGCATCAGATCCAGGAACGCCATGCGCCCGCGCCTGGGCTGCAGCGCCTGGCTCCGCCACGAGGGCCCAGCTGGCGGTCATCCTGGACCGCTTCTGCGGCGTCCTGGCGGAAGAGGCCTAGACCATCTGATTCCCAGAATTCCGAAAGCCGGGCGGAGAACTCTCCGCCCGGCTTTCTGCATGGAAAATTGAAGGGTGTGTCCTCAGGGGCGGGCCGCGTCCGTCTGCGGCGCGTTGTCCGTTCGGTGGGGCAGCCCGCTGACGATCATCTGCTCCGCCAGGGCCGCCATGTCCTCCGTGCTCTCCGCCATACCGCCCTGAGCCCAGGCCCGGACCAGACCCACCACCCCGGCAACCACGAACTCCAGGTAGTAGTTGGTCCCGGAGGCGCTGCCCAGGTCGTAGAACCCGTTCCACTCCCGCAGGTACATGTCGTAGATCAGCCTCTGCAGGCGGCTGAAGAAGAGGGCCTCCCCGCCGCCCAGGATCGTGGCGAACAGCTCCTGGTTCTCCAGGATGAAGCGGAAGACCGCCGTCAGGATGGGCCGCAGACTGCCCCGGCTGTTCCCCACGTCATAGGCGGAGAGGACCTCCGTCAGCTGCTGGAACAGCTCCTGCTCCACCTGCTCCCGCATGTCGTAGAGGTCCTTGTAGTGGGTGTAGAAGGTCCCCCGGTTCACGTCCGCCAGCTCCGTCAGCTCCCGAACCGTGATGTCCTTCAGATCCTTCTCCTGCAGCAGGGCGGCCAGCGCCGCCTGCAGCCGCTTTCGGGTCCGGCGCACCCGCCGGTCCTGACTGGGCTGTTCCATCGTGATCCCCTCGGCTTTCTGTAAAATTTTTGGTTCTTCCCGTGATCTTCAACATTCCCCGGCGGAAGTGTCTGTTTTTGCACAGGCGGGGCTGATTTTGCCGATTGCAACCGCCGGGAATTCCATTATAATTGACATATGAATGATAATCAACAGCTGTTTTGCGCGGACGGCTATGAGCAGGAGGCGGACCTATGGCATACATTTCCCTGGACCAGGTGGTCAAGCGCTATCAGATGGGCGAGGTGACGATCACCGCCGCGGACCACATTACCTTCGACGTGGACAAGGGGGAGTTTGTCATCATCGTGGGTCCCTCCGGGGCCGGCAAGACCACGGTGCTGAACATCCTGGGGGGCATGGACGCCTGCGACGAGGGCACCATCACCGTGGACGGCAGCCTGATCAGCGGCTACAGCAGCCGCCAGCTGACCACCTACCGCCGCTATGACATCGGCTTCGTGTTCCAGTTCTACAACCTGGTCCAGAACCTGACGGCCCTGGAGAACGTGGAGCTGGCCGCCCAGATCTGCAAGGACCCCCTGGACGCGGAGGACGTGCTGCGCCACGTGGGCCTGGGGGACCGGCTGAACAACTTTCCGGCCCAGCTCTCCGGCGGCGAGCAGCAGCGGGTGGCCATCGCCCGGGCTTTGGCCAAGAACCCCAAGCTGCTGCTGTGCGATGAGCCCACCGGCGCCCTGGACTATGTCACCGGCAAGTCCATTTTGAAGCTGCTGCAGGACACCTGCCGCCAGCAGGGCATGACCGTCATCGTCATCACCCACAACACCGCCATCGCGCCCATGGCGGACAAGGTCATCCACGTGAAGAACGGCCGGGTGGACCGCATCGACCGCAACGAGACCCCCATGCCGGTGGAGGAGATCGAGTGGTAAACATGCAGTTAGGAGATAGGAGATATGAGATAGGAGTGATTGAGCCGCCTGCGGCGGCCATTCCATCTGTCCGGCTCTGCCGGACACAGAAACTCCTATCTTCTATCTCTTAACTCCTCATTTCTCATTCGCCGGAGGGATTCCTATGAAGCTGCGGCACAACCGCATCATCACGGACGCTGTGCGGGAGATCCGAAACACCCGCAGCCGCTTCCTCTCTTTGATGATCCTCTCCGCTTTGGCGGTGTGCTTCCTGGCGGGGCTGCGGGCCACGGCCCCGGACATGAAGAAGTCCGCGGACCTGTACTTCGACCAGCAGAACCTGATGGACCTGCATGTCCTCTCCACCCTGGGCCTGACGGACGAGGACGCGGACGCCCTGGCACAGCAGCCCGGCGTGGCGGCGGTGGAGCGGGCCTATACGGTGGACGCCATGGTCCACCTGACGGACAACGACTATATCGTCAAGGTCCTCTCCTTCACGGAGGACCCGGGCCTCAACGCCCCCCGGCTGGTGGAGGGCCGCCTGCCCCGGTCCGCCGGGGAGTGCCTGGTGGAGCCGCTGCTGCTGGAGGAGACCGGCCTGCAGCTGGGGGACACCCTCACGCTGGACACCGGAGAGGGGGACTACGCCGACGCCCTGCGGGGGGAGGCGTTCACCATCGTGGGTACCGCCGACTCCCCGCTGTACGTGGGCACCGACCGGGGCACATCGTCTCTGGGCACCGGCAAGGTGTCCGCCTTTGTGCTGCTGCCCTTGGACGCCTTTGCCCTGGACACCTATACGGACATCTACATCCAGGCGGAGGGCACCGAGGAACTTCTCTGCTATGACGACGCCTACACAGACCGGATCGACAGCCTGACGGACAGTTTGGAGGACTTCGCGGACCAGCGGGCCCGGCTCCGGGGCGAGGAGGTCATCGGCGAGGCCAACGAGCAGCTGGCGGAGGCGGAGCAGGAGCTGGCCGATGCCCAGGCGGAGGCGGAGCAGGAGCTCTCGGATGCCTGGTCGGAACTGGCGGACGCCCGGGCGGAGCTGGACGACGGCTGGGCGGAATACCGCGACGGCGTCCAGGAGCTGAACGACTCCGTGGCCAAGGCCAACCAGGAGATCGCCGACGGCCAGGCGGAGCTGGATGACGCCCTGGTGGAGCTGAACGACAACGAGCAGAAGCTGACGGACGCCCGGGCGGAGCTGGACGACGGCTGGCAGGAGTACTACGACGGCCGCCGGGACTATGAGGACGGCTTGGCGGAGTATGAGGACGGCTACGCCCAGTATGAGGATGGCCTGGAGCAGTACGAGGACGGCTTGGCGGAGTACCAGGCGGGCCAGCGGCGGTTGAACAGCGCTCTGAACCAGCTGAACGACGGCGAGGCCCAATACAGTGCCGGGAAAAGCCAGTTCGACCAGTTTGCACAGCAACTCTGGACAGCGGCAGCCCAGGCCGGCCTGACGGGGGGATATGCCTCCGTAGACGCGCTGCTGTCCGCCGCTGCCGGCGGGAACGCGGAGGCCGGGAATGTGCTGACAGCCGTTATGACGGGCATCCATGGGCAGCTGAACACACAGATCAGCGAGCTGGAGGCCGCGATCACTGGTTTGAACGGGGAACTGGAAAAGGCCAATCAGGCCGTTGCCGCGCTGCCGGGGCAGATCGCCGCGCTGGAGGCGGAGATCGCCCTGGCGGAGGAGGCCGGCGCCAGTGAGGAGGAGCTCGCCGCTCTGCAGGCATCGCTGGCGGAGCTGAACACGGAGCTGAACACCGCCCGGGAGAGCATTCCGCAGCTGACCGCCAGCCTTTCCCAGGCGCAGAGTGGCCTGGCCGCTTTGCAGGCCCAGGCGGCGCAGGTTCCCGCCGACGGTGCCGCGGTGATCACCTCCTACCAGACCCTGCTGGCCACTCGGCGGGAGCTGGATGACGGCTGGGCCGAGTACTACGACGGCATGGCCCAGCTGCGGGCGGCCCGGCGGGAGCTGGATGACGCCAAGGCGGTCCTGGACGAGACGGAGGAGGAGCTGGCGGACGGTTGGGCGGAGCTGGAGGACGCCCGGCTTCAGTTGGAGGATGCCTATCAGGAGCTCCAGGACGGCGAGCAGGAGCTGGCGGACGGCCGGGCGGAGCTGGACCAGGGCTGGCAGGACTACTATGACGGCCTGCAGGAGCTGGAGGACGCCAGGCAGACCCTGGCCCAGGAGATGGCTGACGCCCAGGCGGAGCTGGATGACGCCCGGGCGGAGCTGAACGACGGCGAGGCGGAGTATGCCGACGGCCTTGCCGAGTACGAGGACGGCAGGGCGGAGGCGGAGGACAAGATCGCAGACGCCCAGAAGGAGCTGGAGCAGGCCCGGCGGGATATTGAGGACATCGAGGAGTGCGAGTGGTACCTCCTGGGCCGAAACACCAACACCGGCTACGTCAGCTACTCCATGGACGCGGACCGGATGGGGAATCTGGCCTCCGTGTTCCCGCTGATCTTCTTCCTGGTGGCGGCGCTGGTGTGTTTGACCACCATGACCCGCATGGTGGAGGAGCAGCGCATCACCATCGGCGGGCTGAAGGCCCTGGGCTACTCCAAGGGGGCCATCGCAATCAAATATGTGGGCTACGGCTTCCTGGCAAGCACCGTGGGGGCCCTGCTGGGTCTGGCGGTGGGACTGACGCTGCTGCCCTGGATCATCTGCAACGCCTGGAACATCATCTACACCCTGGGGGAGGTGCAGTACGGCCTGGAGCCGGCGACCTCCGCCGCAGCATGCCTCGCCGCCATCGGCACGGTGACGCTATCCGCTCTGGGGGCCTGCTTCTCCACGCTGACCGCCGTTCCCGCCCAGCTGATGCGCCCCAAGGCGCCTCCGGCGGGCAAGCGGGTGCTGCTGGAGCGCATCCCCGGGATCTGGCGGCGGCTGTCCTTCAACTACAAGATCACCATTCGGAACCTGTTCCGCTACCAGCGGCGGTTCTGGATGACGGTCATCGGCATCGGCGGCTGTGCCGCCCTGATCGTCACCGCCTTCGGCCTGCGGGGATCCATCTTCGACATCATGGACAAGCAGTTCAACGAGATCTACGGCTACACCGCCCAGATCGGCCTGGTGGACAAGGTGACCCCCGGCGAGCTGCGGGAGGTGACGCGGGCCCTGGACGAGAGCGCGCTGACGGAGGATTGGCTGGTCTGCCGCAGCGAGACCGCCACGGCGGAGACGGACGCCTACACCGTGGACTGCACGGTACAGATCTTCCCGGACCAGGCGTCCATGGAGTCTTTCATCCACCTGCGCCACCGGACCAACGACCAGCCGGTGACCCTCCCCAACGACGGAGTGGTGCTGACGGAGAAGCTGGCCAGCCTCCTGGATGTCCAGGCCGGGGACACGATCACCCTGGACGGGGACAGCCGGGTGGAGGTCCGGGTGGCCGACGTGACGGAGCACTACATCCAGCACTACGTGTACATGACCGACGCCTACTATGAGACCGTCTTCGGCACGGAGCCCCAGCAGAACCTGGTGCTGGTGGACTACCCGATGGAGGATGATGCCGCGGAGGACCTGGAGCGGGAGCTGGTGAGTCTGGACGGCGTCACCTCCCTGACCCGGATGGAGGACACCCGGGAAGTCTACGGCTCCAGCCTGGAGAGCGTGGACTACGCCGTGGTGCTCATCATCGTGTGCGCGGCGGCGCTGGCTTTCGTGGTGCTCTACAACCTGACCAACATCAACATCACCGAGCGGATGCGGGAACTGGCCACGCTGAAGGTGCTGGGCTTCTATGACCGGGAGCTCTCCGCCTACATCTACCGGGAGAACGTGGTTTTGACGGTGTTCGGCGTGGCCATGGGCATGCTCATGGGGAAGCTCCTCCACCAGTGGCTGATTTTGACGGTGGAGATCGACATGCTCATGTTCGGCCGGGAGCTGGCGTTCAGCAGTTACGCCTACGCGGTGGTGCTGACGGTGATCTTCTCCCTGCTGGTGAACCTGGCCGCCCACCAGAAGCTGAAGAAGCTGGACATGGTGGAGTCGTTGAAAACCGTGGAGTAATGACGGCCGCCCGCTTTTCGGAATACGAAAAGCGGGCGGGCCTATTTGCTTACTCGATCTGATAGAGCCGCATCCAGTCATTGATCTGGAGGAAGTAGGCGATCAGCTGGGGACCGGCCATCAGCTGGCCGAACCAGGGCCGCCCGTAATCCTTGGGCGAGGCCAGGAACCTCTGGGCCTTCTCCGGGTCCACCAGGCGGTTGACAGGCGCGGACGGGTCTGCCAGAACTGCGCGGAACCGCTGGGCGAGCATGGCCTCATACGCGGGATTGTAGGTTTTGGGATAGGGGCTTTTCTTGCGATAGAGGACCTCCGGCGGCAGCAGCCCGGCGCAGGCGTCCCGGAGCAAGGCCTTCTCCGCGCCGTCTCGGTATTTCATCTCCCAGGGGACGTTGTAGAGGTACTCCACAATGCGGTGGTCGGCAAAGGGGACCCGGGCCTCCAGACCGCAGGCCATGCTGGCGCGGTCCATGCGATCCAGCAGGGTCTGCATGAACCAGCGCAGATTCAAACAGCTCACCTCCCGCCGCCTGCGGGCTTCCCCGGTTTCACCAGGGAGATGCGGCACGGACTGCAAGGCGTCCTCATAGCGCTGGCGGGCGTAGCCCTCCAGGTCCAGCGCCTGGATCACGCTGTCCCGCAGCAGGCAGGCTCGGGCGGACAGATCGCAGGACCAGGGGAAGCCGTCCGCGTACAATAGGTCCTCCCGGTAGAACCAGGGATAGCCGCCAAAAATTTCGTCGGCGCATTCCCCGGTCAGGGCGACCTTGTTGTGCCGGCGCACCAGGGAGCAGAAGTACAGGAGAGAGGCGTCCACATCCGTCATGCCCGGCAGGTCCTTGGCCCGGACCGCCGTGGGCAGCAGATCCGCCAGGGTCTCATTGGCGCACTCCAGATAGGTGTGGCGGACGGGGAGCTCCTCCAGCAGCAGGTCCACATACGGTCGGTCGCGAGTAGGCTGGAAGCGGTTGGACTGGAAGAAACGGTCATTTTCGGCAAAGTCAAAGGAGAACGTGTTCAGGACACCGCCGGAAGCCTTCATCCACGCGGCGGCCTCCGCCGTCACGATGCTGGAGTCCAGCCCGCCGGAGAGGAAGCTGCACACGGGCACATCGGAGACCATCTGCCGCCGGATGGCGTCCCGGACCAGGAAGGAGACGCGCTCTACAGTCTCTTCATAGCTGTCCGTGTGGGGGCTTGCCTCCAGCGTCCAGTAGCTCTGCTCATGGAAGCCGTCCTGGGAGAAGACGGCAAGACACCCGGGCCGCACCTCCCGAATCCCCTGAAACACACCGTTTCCGGGGGTCCGGGCGGGGCCGACGGCCAGAATCTCCCGGAAGCTGTCCGCGTCCGCCCGGGGAGAGACGTCCGGATGCTGGAACAGGGCCTTGATCTCGGAGCCGAACACCAGCTGCCCGTCCCGCAGGGCGTAGAACAGCGGCTTGACGCCCAGCCGGTCCCGGCAGAGGACCAGCCGCCGCTCCCGGCCGTCCCAGATGGCAAAGGCAAAGATACCGTTCAACAGGGAGACGCAGGCGGGGCCATACTCCATGTAGGCGTACAGGATGACCTCCGTGTCCCCTGTGGTTTCAAAACGATATCCCTGTTCCCGCAGCGCCGGCGCAATCTTCTCCGTATTATAGAGTTCGCCGTTGTACACGATCACATAGTCCGCGGCCCCGGCCCGCCGGCACATGGGCTGCACGCCGCCCGCCACGTCCCGGATGGACAGCCGCGTGTGGGACAGCCCCACGTACTCGGCCAAATATTCGCCCGTCTGATCGCTGCCCCGGTGGGCGATGGCCTCTCTCATGCCGGCGAGCACGTCTGTCCATCTTTCCCGTTCGGCTGTGTAGTTTTCTGAAAAGCTGCAAAAACCGGAAATTCCGCACATATTTCACTCATCTCCATAAAAAAGGCGCCGCCGTCTCACCGGCAAGCGCCATTGCTTACGGGCTATCCTATGCGGCGGAAGCCGCGAATGTGACAGGCGCTTGAAACCGATGGCTCAGAACAGGAAAAGAGCTTGCTTTTGCCGGGAGATGATGGTACAATATCCCACAAGCAGAGCAACGAGGTTCTACGCCTGGTTGCTCTGCGCTTTTATGCTTGCAGAGCGTGTTTGTCAGAGGGGGAGAGAGGTATGGCGGCGTTTGACCCCATCAGCAGCGGGTATCCGCGGATGGATGCGATTTTGGATCATATCCGCCTGGGGGACAATGTGGTCTGGCAGATCTCAGAGCTGGAGGAGTTCCGCATGTTCGCGGAGCCCTTCGCCCG
>CAJFNE010000063.1 GCA_904393855.1 uncultured Oscillibacter sp.
ATCAGCGCCATCGTGCCCCAGGTGCTGCCCTCCTATCTCTCCAACTGCCTGTTCTGCTTCGAGGGCAATGTGCGCTACGCCTCCATCCTTGGCTATGTGGGCGCGGGCGGACTGGGTCTGATCCTCAACGAGAAGATCGGCTGGCGGGAGTACGCCAGCGTGGGCATGATCCTGCTGGCCCTGTTCGTCACGGTGTTCATCATTGAGACGATCAGCCGCGCCGCCCGAAAGCGGCTGGTATAAGGAGGGGTCTGCCATGAACAAACGAATTGAAGCGGCCTATGCACAGCGGCCCCGCCGCTGGGTCTTTGAGCTGGCGGTGGCGCTGGTGATCATGGCGCTGCTGGTCTGGAGCGGCTCCGCCGTGGAGACGGCGGGCACCACCCAGAGCGGCGCCACGATCGCCTGGAACATCCTGGCGGGCATCTTCCACCCGGACACGGACCTGCTGTTCAATTTCACCACCCAGGGCGTGCCCTACCTGCTGCTGGAGACCATCTGCATCGCGTTCCTGGGCACCATTGTGGGGGCCATCATCTCCATTCCCCTGGCGTTCCTCTCGGCCTCCAACCTGACCCCCAGGCCGGTGGCCTTTCTGGGCCGGATCATCATTATGGCGGTGCGGACCGTCCCCGCCTTTGTCTACGGGCTCATGTTCATCCGGGTCACCGGCCCCGGCGCTTTCGCGGGCCTTTTGACCATGTCGTTGTGCTCGGTTGGCATGGTGAGCAAGATGTACATCGAGGCCATCGAGGATCTGGACGTGCGGGTGCTGGAGTCTCTGGACGCGGCGGGCTGCACCACTTGGCAGAAGATCCGCTACGGTATCCTGCCCCAGCTGATGCCCAACTTCGCCTCCACCGCCATCTACCGCTTTGACATCAACCTCCGGGACGCCACGGTCCTGGGTCTGGTGGGCGCGGGCGGCATCGGCGCGCCCCTGATCTTCGCCATGAACGCCTACCGCTGGGAGGAGGCCGGCGCCATCCTGGCGGGCCTCATCGTGCTGGTGCTGATCGTGGAGTGGATTTCCACCAAGATCCGGGTCAAGCTGGCCAGGGGGTAGGCATGGAGAAAACTTTTCAGATCTACTTTACCTCAGACACCCACGGCCATATCTTCCCGGTGAACTATGCCTCCAACGGCCCTGAAAATTCCGGGCTGCTGAACCTGTCCGCCCAGGTGGAGAAGGACGGGAACACCCTGGTGCTGGACGGCGGCGACGCCCTCCAGGGAACGCCGCTGACCCAGTACTACCTGGAACACCGGGAGGTGTGGCCCGTCCACCCGGTGGCCGCCGCGTTCAACGCCATGGGTCTGGACTACTTTACCCTGGGCAATCATGACTTCAATTTCGGCTACGAGGCCCTCCGGGAGTACCTGAACGCCCTGGACGGCCAGTGCCTGTGCGCCAATGTGGAGGATCTGGGCGGGGAGCTGCCTATCCGGCCCTGGACGGTGCACACCCTGGCCAGCGGCCTGCGGATCGGGCTCACCGGCGTGGTCACGGATTTTGTGAATATCTGGGAGCAGCCCCAGAACCTGACCCGGCTGCGGATCACCGATGCCTGGGAGGCCGCCCGCGCGGCCTGCGACGCCCTCCGAGACCAGTGCGACGTGTGCATGTGCATCTACCACGGCGGCTTTGAAGAGGAGCTGGAGACCGGGCGGGTGCTCTCCGACAGCGGGGAGAACATCGCCTGCAAAATTGCCCGGGAGCTGGACTTCGACCTGCTCCTCACCGGCCATCAGCACATGGCGGTGGAGGGGGTGAATTTGTCCGGCACCCACGCCGTCCAGCCCCCGGCCAACGCCGGGAAGTTTCTCCATATGGTCTGCCAGTGGGATGGGGCGAACAGCCATTTTCACTCCACGCTGGTTCCCGTGGTCGGAGCGCACCCGGCGGAGCCCTATCAAAGCCTGCTGCCTTTGGAGCATGCGGTACAGCGTTGGCTGGACCAGCCCATCGGGGAGCTGGATCACGCCATCCCGCCGGAGGGAAAGCTGGAAGCGGCGCTTTACGGCAGCCAGGTGGCCGCCCTGTTCAACCAGGTGCAGCTGGCGGAGACCGGGGCGGACTTCTCCTGCACCAGCCTGGGGAACGACCCAGTGGGCCTGGCCTCTCCCGTGACCATGCGGGGCGTGACGGCGGCCTACCTCTTTGCCAACACCCTGGTGGCGCTGGAGGTGACGGAGGATGTGCTGCGGCAGACCCTGGAGCGGTGCGCCGCCTACTTTACGCTGGTCAACGGACAGCCTCAGATTTCAGAGGAGTTCCTGCTCCCCAAGGTGGAGCACTACAACTACGATTTTTACGCCGGCCTGGCATACACCTTCGATCTGCGCCGGCCCGTGGGGAGCCGGGTGGTCCGGCTGACGACGCTGGACGGCTCCCCGCTGGGGGATGGGACCTACCGCCTGTGCACCAGCAACTACCGGGCCACGGGCACGGGCGGCTACGAGATCCTGCGGGAGTGTCCGGTCCTGTGGCGGGGCGGCGTGGAGATGCCGGACCTCACCGCCCGCTATATCCAGAGACACAGCCCCATTCCGCAGCTGCGCAATGTGGACATGCGGGTAACGTGGTAGGAGCCCTTGACAAGACGTGTGGAATATGGTTTGATGAAAGACAAAAAGCGGAAAGATGGTGAAAGATGGATCGGTTTGATGTGGCGGCGGAGATGATCCAGGCGGCCGGCGAGGTCCTGCGCCGGTGCCATTTGGAGCAGGCGGAGGTCCGTCAAAAGACGGGACACCAGGATCTCGTTACCTTTTGGGACAAAAAAATCGAGCAGCAGCTCCGGCATGCGATCCTGACAGCGTTTCCACAGGACTCCATTGTGGGCGAGGAATATCCGCCGGAGGAGAGCTGCGGCGGGAAAGTCACCTGGTACCTGGACCCCATTGACGGGACCACCAATTTTATCAACCAGCATCGGAACTATGCCATCTCCGTGGGGTGCTGGGCGGGAGATACGCCCCTGTTCGGCATGGTGCTGGACGTGGAACGGCGGGAGCTGTATTGGGCCAAACACGGCGGCGGCGCCTGGCTGGATCAAAGCCCGATCCACGTCTCCCGCTGCCGGGATATTACAGAGATGCTGCTTACCACGCCTGGGCTGCAGTATACCTTCCTGGAGCGGCATCCCCACCAGGAGCAGCTGATTCGGCTCGCGCGGCGGGTCCGGGCGGTACGCTGCCTGGGGTCCGTGGCGCTGGAATTGTGTGAGGTGGCCGCCGGGCGGGCGGATATGTTTGTAACCATGCGGTCCTCACCGTGGGATCACAATGCCGCGCGGATCATTCTGGAGGAGGCCGGGGGCGCCGTCTTCACCATGGACGGCGGCCACCTGCCCTTGAACCAAAAGAGCACGGTGCTGGCCCTCAATGCCGTCGAGCTGAAGGATCATATTTTCTGCGTATGATAACGGCCCCGTCATCTCCGAGCCGCTTCCAGCAGGAATCGCCTGCATGTCTCTCCGCCCGGCACCGCGAGGCTGGCAGTCAGAAATAAGAAGAGCGATTGTCCTTTTTCCCGGCGGTCAGCCGTTGGCAAAGAGGACAATCGTTTTTGTCTGCGTGCCGCGCCGCGGGGCGGTGTAAAATATATGGAAACCACTCTTAATTAAAATATCGGAACACAAATGAACTTTCCCGCGGAGCGGGGATGGGGCCAAATTTTACAGGAAGCTGACAAACATCTAACCTCCCCGGTATCGCCGGGAGTGCCTGCCTCCAGTATAATGGTCCTGACACTGGAACATCGTCCGGCCGTACCGGATCATGAGAATTGGAGGGATGGGGAATGACTGGCGGGATTGCGGGATGCTTTTTCCTGGGCTGTCTGTTCCTGTATCTTGCCGCTCGGCGGCACCGCCGAAGCGCCCGCTGGCGCGGCGCCGTGCGCTTGCCGGCAGTGGTAAGCTCTGTGCGCTACCAGGAGACCTGGAGCCGAAAAGCGGAGATCGATGACCGCGCATCATCCACAGAGGCCACGCTCCGCTTTACCGACCAGGGCCGGAGATATGAGGAATCCCGGCGGTTTCCCGGTCTTCTCAGCGCCCCGGCGCAGGGGCAGAAAATCCCGATCCTCTTCCAACGGGACAGTGGAGATTGGATTTTGCGGAAAGAAGCGCACACCCATTGGCGCCTGTTCCTGGTGCTTGGCTGCCTCTGCGTTACGGCTGGTCTGCTTCTGCTGCTGGACGGCCCGGGAATCCTGTCTGATCTCACGGACTACCATGTGGACGCTCCGAATCTGCCCGGGAGCGTCATCTGCGCGCTGATCGGGCTGCTCTGCGGGGCCTGTGCATACGCCTGCGTCCGGGGACTGCTGCCGGATCTGATGCGGTCGGCCGCCGAACCGTTTGTCTGGATGGTTCAGTTCCACCTGCTCCATCGGTATGAGGAAATAGACGCCCTGTGCATTGGGATCATCCGCCGGGAGTCCGGGGATGATGATGTCTGCTATTACCCGTTCTTTCAGTACTCCGTGGAGGGCGCGCAGTCCCGCTGGTTTCCCCGGCGCCAGATGTCCCGCAAAAGATACCAGCCGGGAAACTGGTATACGCTGTACCGGGACCCTGGAACAGGGCGATGCGCCCTGAAGCCGTCCGCCTGGGACCTGACCTCCGCGCTGCTCTCCCTCATCCCCTTGGGGTTCTTCGTTCTGCTGGTTCTGTCACTGGCGGTCTGCGCGGTTGGATCGCTCTGGATCGCAGCCCTTGGGTTTGCACAAATTCTCGCGGTCTGAGCACAGCGCCGGCATGGGAAGCCGCCTGGAAAATCCAGATGAGCACGGCATCGTTCCGCCGGAGAAAGGGAGCGCCCGCTCTGTCTGCTGGCGCTCCCATACCCGTTTATTTGCCTGGATTGCTCCCCCTTCCGCCGGTCATCTACACGGAGGCCGAATTTTCGGTCTGCGGTCCCTGCAGCCTCCTGCCGTCCGCAAAAGCATTGCCGACTTTCTGACCCAAACCCCAATAAGCCCGGTTGGCCGGATCAAAGGTGATGGGCCTCAGCTTGGCCGGGTCGATCTTCCCCGCCTCGTCCAGGATGGCCTCGTCCGCCCCGGCGTTCACGATCTGGCCCAGCAGGAAGTGAGTCTCCGGGTCATAGCTGACCAGTCTGCACTCCAGCACCAGCGGCAGTTCGTCGATCACCGGCGCGTCCACAAATTTGCTCCTGGTCACATGGAGTCCGCTGCGCTCCAACTTGTCGGGCACCTCGTTTCCGGAGACCAGTCCCACATAGTCCGCCTCCACCAGATGGGCCTCGTCTGCCACGCTGACCGTGAAGGCTTTCCTGTTCAGAATATTCTCCACGGTCTTGTGGTTCGCGCTGAGACACAGGAACACCTTGTCGCCTCCCGCGACACCGCCCCAGGCGGCGTTCATGGCGTCCGGCGTCCCGTCCTCCCCATAGCTGGCAATCACCATCACCAGCTGCGGGTACAAAAACGGCTGCGCGCCAAAATCTTTTCTCATAGGATCATCCTCCTGCATCAATCGTGGATTCTGTAGTTCTGGAGCGCCCCGAAGGGGGCGGCGGGACGGGCAGGGGATTCCGCCCTTGCCCACCGTTTCCAGGGGCGCGTTTAGGCGTGGACTTTCACCTGGTGGAGCATCTGGACGAACTTGGGGTCGCTGTGGTCCACGATCTCGCTGTGGCCGATATCCAGCTTGGAGATCTCCGTCATGTCCTCATCGCTGAGGGCAAAGCCCCATATGTCGAGGTTCTGCTCCATCCGCTCCCTGTGGACGGACTTGGGGATGACGGTGACGCCCCGCTGGGCGTTCCACCGCAGGGCCACCTGGGCGGCGCTCTTGCCGTACTTCTCCCCGATCTTAGTCAGCACGGGGTGGGTGAAGATGCCGTGATTGCCCTCGGCAAAGGGACCCCAGGCCTCGGGGTGGACGCCGTACTCCTTCATGAGCGACAGCGCGTTCTCCTGCTGGAAGAAGGGGTGCAGCTCCACCTGATCCACAGCGGGCTTGACCTCCACGGTCTCGCAGATGTCCGCCAGAACATGGGGATAGCAGTTGCACACACCGATGGCCCGGAGCTTGCCGGCCTTATATGCTTCTTCCATCGCGTGGTAGGCGCCGATATAATCCCCCATGGGCTGGTGGATCAGATACAGGTCGATATAGCTGAGCCCCAGCTTCCGCATAGAGGTCTCGATGGCCTGCTTGGCCCCCTCGTAGCTGGCGTCCTGGACCCACAGCTTGGTGGTGATGAACAGCTCCTCCCGGGGCACGCCGCACTTGGCGATGGCCTTGCCCACGGCCTCCTCGTTCATATAGGCCGCCGCCGTGTCGATCAGGCGGTAGCCGGTGGCGATGGCGTCCAGCACCGCCTGCTCGCAGACGGCCGGGTCCGGCACCTGGAATACCCCAAAGCCCTCCAGAGGCATCTCAATTCCGTTGTTCAGCTTGACTGTTTCGATCTTGCTCATGATTCCATTCCTCCTAAGAAATATGAATGTAATTGGGTCTCTCAGTGACAAACCATCTGTTATCGATGGATTCTGACGCTGTTGAGCTGCCGGGCCGTGCAGAAACAGTGATGATCCATGATCTCGCTGTGGCCGATGTCCATGCCGGCGATGCTCTCCATTTCCCGCTCGGTCAGTGCAAAGTCAAAGACGTCCAGGTTTTCCGCCATCCGGTCCTTGTGGACCGTCTTGGGGATGGTAGGAATATTCCGCTGGAGGTGCCAGCGGAGAATGACCTGGGCCGTGGTTTTGCCGTGCCTGTCCGCGATTTTGGACAGTGTCTTGTGGTGGAAAATCTCCTTCTGCGCCTCGGAAAAAGGCCCCCAGGCCTGGGGAACGACCCCCCAATCCTCCATAACCCGCAGGGCCTCCCCCTGCTGGTAAAAGGGATGGATCTCAATTTGGTTCACCATGGGGCGGAGCTCCTGGTTCATGCACAGGTCCACCAGCCGCTCCGGGGGGAAGTTGCTCACCCCGATGGCCCGGACCGCGCCCTCCCGGTACAGCCGCTCCATGGCCCGCCAGGCCCCGTAGTAGTCGCCGAATGGCTGGTGGATCAGGTACAGGTCGATGTAATCCAGACCCAGGTTCTTCCGGGAACGGTCGAACGCCCACAGCGCGCTGTCGTATCCCGCGTCCTGCACCCACAGCTTCGTGGTGACGAACCACGCCTCCCTGGGCAGGCCGGAGCCCCGAAGCGCCGCGCCGACGGCGGCCTCGTTGCCGTAGGACGCCGCAGTATCGAACAGGCGGTAACCCGCCGCCAGGGCCTCGGCAACGCATCTTTCACACTGGGCCTCGTCCCGGATCTGGAAAGTGCCATAGCCGATCAGCGGCAGCTCCACGCCGTTTGAGAGTATTCTGTACTGCATGGTGCTGGATCTCCTTTTGCCTCATTTCTTCCTGACAGGCCCATTGTAGGGCCGTTTTCCCGAAAAGTACAGTGCTGATTCCGCAGAGCGCTATAACGAAACTGCATACTGAATTCTTGCGGCTTTCGGTCTGATCTGATACAATGGGACGCAGGAGGTGCTGTCTGATGTTTGAACTCGATCAGCTGGAGCAGCTGCTGGCTGTGGCGGAACACGGAACCTTATCCAATGCCGCTGAACATCTGCATATTTCTCAGCCAGCTCTCAGCCGCTCCATGCAGCGGCTGGAGGCCGAGCTGCAGGTCCCGCTGTTCGACCGGCAGAAAAACAGGATTGCGCTCAACGAGAACGGCCGGATGGCCGTGGAGTATGCCCAGCAGATCCTGAACCAGTCCCGGGACCTGGTCAGCCGTCTCCAGACCTTTGACCGCAGCCAGCGGACCATCCTGCTGGGCTCCTGCGCCCCGGTGCCTCTCTGGGAGATCCCGCCGGTTCTGTCGGCTCTCTACCCGGACCGGACGATCTCCTCCGAGATGCGGGAAAACGACGTGCTCCTCCAGGGCCTGCGGGACAGCGTCTACCAGCTGATCATCCTGCCGTACCCCGTGGAGGAGCCTGGGATCGCCTGCGTCAAATACGGCGAGGAGCACCTGTTTTTCTCCCTGCCGCCGGCACACCCCCTGTCCGGCAGCAAGGGACTTTATATGAAAGATCTCAACGGCGAGACCATGCTTCTGCGGAACCGCCTGGGGTTCTGGCGGGGACTGGCCGCCCGGAAAATGCCGGACACCCGCTTTCTGGAGCAGGAGGACGTCGCGTTCGATGAGCTGGTGAGAGCCTCCGCCCTGCCAAGCTTTGCAACAGATGTGGTGCTGAACCGGGAGGGAGCCCCCCTGAACCGGGTCAACATCCCGATCCTGGACGAGGAGGCCAACGTCACCTACTACTGTCTGTACCGTCCCTCCGGCCGGAACGATCTTAGCGGCTTCATCAAAACGCTCCCGCGGAGGGTGCCGGTCCGCTGAGCGGACCGGCGCATGCGGAACGCTCCCCATCCGGGCGGCGGCGGAGATCCGCCGGCTCAGGGGGGGAGGGCGTTTTGCTCGACGGGACTCCGCTGGAGGGCCGGGGGAAACAGAAACTCCCGGCACTGGCGCCAGCAGATGACATTGCCTCTCCCCCGCTCCGATTCCGGTCTTGCACAATGGAGCGAATTCCAATAGAATAGGAAGAAATCCACCAAGGAAACGAGAGATCAGGATATGTTGTACAACGAACGGGCCGAATTGATCTTGCAGCAGCTTCAGCTGCAATCCACAGTAAAAGTTGGGGAGCTGAGCCAGCTGCTTCAGGTCTCCGTGGATACCATCCGCCGGGACCTAAAGGCCATGGAGCAGAGCGGGCTGGTGAAATGCGTGCGGGGCGGCGCCTGCCTCCCGGACGCGCTTTTGTCTCTGTCCAATTTTACAGGGCGGGAGATCATCAACGGGGATTTGAAGCGGGAGGCGGCGCGAAAGGCGCTGCGCTACGTCAGGGAGGGCGACATCGTCGCCCTGAACTCCGGGACGACCAACACCGTGCTGTCCCAGGAGCTGGCGGGGCTGAACCTGAAATTTACGGTGATCACCAACAACTGCGCGGCCATCAATATCCTCATGCAGAATCCCGGCATCCGCCTGATCGCCGTGGGCGGGACGGTGGACCCCCTGGAGCGCTCCACCTATGGGACCGTCTGCGAGGAGGAGTTCAGCCGATATCGGCCGGATCTGGCGTTTTTGTCCATCAACGCCGTCAACTACAAGGATGGGTATACGGATTTTCGCCTGGACGAGATCGGAATCCTGCAGCTTCTGGCCCGGAAGGCGAAAACTGTGATCGCCGTGATGGATTCCAGCAAGCTGGGGCGCTGCTCCAAGCGGGAGGCGCTGCGGCCGGAGGATGTGGACCTGCTGGTCATGGACGACCATGTATCCGAAGACATGAAACAGAAATACCAGGAAAAGGGGATCTCGATCCTCTGATCACCTGCAAAAGGGCCCGGACAGTCGTCCGGGCCCTTTTGCAGACTTTTTACACAGGCTTCACAGGAGTGCGCTTGTAAGCAGGGGGTCTGTCCGGCTATAATCCAGATGTAAGAAGCAAAAAACAGCAAATAACAGCAATA
>CAJFNE010000064.1 GCA_904393855.1 uncultured Oscillibacter sp.
GCTGGACGGCGCCCGGCTGACGGTGACCGTGACCTTCACCGACGGCACGGAGCAGACGAAAACCTACACCCTCTCCACGGGAAAGCTGAAAGTGGTGTACGACGCGGACAGCCCCGGCGGGACCCTCCTGCCCCAGCTGGCGGGAGACGAGGACCCCTGGATCTACGGCGTCTATGCCGTGGACACGGCGGAGAGCCGCTTCCTCCAGTGGCCGGTGCAGGACTGCCGCACGATCAGCCTCTCGGCCCCCTACGGTCCGGTGAACGGCAGTTTTCACGCGGGCATCGACATCCCCGCCCCCCAGGGCGAGGTGATCCTGGCGGCGGCGGACGGCACCGTCACGGAGGTGGGCTTTGACCCGGAGCGGGGCAATTATGTGGTCATCGACCACGGGGACGGCCTCACCACCCTGTACGGTCAGTGCCGGGACTGCACCGTGGAGGAGGGCGACACCGTCCGGGCCGGGGAGATGATCGGCGCCGTGGGCGCCACCGGCAGGGCCACGGGCCCCCATCTCCACTTTGAGGTCCGCCAGGACGATGAGCCCCAGAACCCGGTGGCCTACTTTGACAGCGATGTCCGGGACACCCTGTCCATGGGCTGAATTCCAGCTGGAGGACGTGAAAAAGCGCCCCGCCGCAGCCGCGGCGGGGCGCTTATCTTTAGGAAACTGCGCTTGTTCAGGTGATGGAGGCGCCCAGGGCCCGGGCCTCCTCCAACTCCTGCCGGCCCTGAATGTCGCCCACATCCATGACGCCGCCGGCCAGCACGTGACCCAGGTTCCGCCACTGGAGGTGGTCCATCAGGTGGTCGTAGTAGGCGAGGGCGTCCTCGAATCCATAACCCTCCGCCGCCATCAGCAGGGCGGAGGCCCGGCCGTGGCCCCGGAGCAGATTGCCGTCCCCCTCCTCCAGGGCGAAGAGACGGTCAATGGCGGTTTTCAGCTGGCCACTGACGGTCCAGTAGTACAGGGGACTGGCCAGCACCAGCATGTCGCTCTCCCGTACCGCCGGATAGATATCCGCCATGCCGTCCCGCTGGACGCAGGGGCACTCCCGGCCGCTGCGGCCGCCGAAGCACCCCCGGCAGCCGTGGATCTCCCGGTCCCCCAGGAAAAACTCTATCACCGTGTGGCCGGCGCTCTCGGTCCCCTCCCGGAAGGCCCGGACCAGGGCGGAGGTGTTGCCGTTTTTCCGGGGGCTGCCGTTCAGAATGACGATCCTCTTTCCCATCATGCCCCCTCAGATCTTCTCCGCCAGGGCCGCCGCCTGCTGGCAGCCGTCGGTCCTGTCGATGTCGCCCGGGTTCAGCACGCCGGGTACCAGCACCTCGCCCACCATGTTCCACTTCAGCAGGGCGGCGGTGCGCTCCATGGGCACCCGGACCCCGTCCAGGACCGTCATGTCCGCCTCCTCGCAGCAGGCGATCAGGGCGCACGCCTTGCCCGCGTAGTCCTTGCCGCCCACCACCAGGGCGTACAGCTTGTCGATGACCGCCTTGATCTGGGCCGGGATGGAGTACCAGTACACCGGCATGGTAAAGACCACCGCGTCCGCCTCCAGGACCGCCGGGGCGATGGCGTTGAAGTCGTCGTCAAAGGTGCAGGCCTTGCCGGTGGAGTAGCAGGTCTCGCAGGCGCGGCAGCCGCCCACCTGCAGGTGGGCCGCGTCGAAGCGGGTGACCGTGTGGCCCTTGGCCTCCGCCGCCTGGATGAAGGCGTCCGTCATGGCGAAGCTGTTCCCGGTTTTCCGGGGACTGCCGGTGATGACTACAATTTTTTTGCTCATACGTACCTCCTGTGATGCATCTGGATTGACTTTCCCTCGAAGTGATACGATAATCATATCATCTAGATTCCTTTTGGCAAGTACGCACATAAAAGTGCGATACTATCCCTCAAAACAGATACTATCAAAAAGGAGAGCGTTGATATGAGCATTGCCTGCATCCAGGATGCCAATCTGGAGGACACCGGCTTCCACTACACCATGTCCCTGATCCAGGGGAAGTACAAGATGCTGATCCTCTACACCCTCATGGACTTCGAGGTGGTCCGGTTCAACGAGATGAAGAAGTACATCCGGGGGATCTCCTACAAGACCCTCAGCTCCACGTTGAAGGAGCTGGAGGCGGACGGCCTGGTCCACCGGGAGGAGTACCCGCAGATTCCCCCCAAGGTGGAGTACAGCCTGACGGAGCGGGGGAAGTCCCTGATCCCCATTCTGGACCAGCTGTGCACCTGGGGGGAGGAGCACCGCCAGCCCCGGCCGTGAAGTGCAGGGAAGCGTCTCCGCGGGGGCGCTTTTTTCCTGCCCGAGGCGGGAAGTATTGTGCCATTTTTTATTTTAAAAAAGAAAAAATATAACTTGACTTTCATAAAATTAAAGTTTATACTTAATTTTGTGAAAGGGGTGCGTGTGGATGACGGCGATGCCGGTATGGATGTCGGAGCTGGAGGACCAGGATCTGACCTTCATCAAGAAATTCGTTCTGGCCTCCGGGTCCCTGAAGGAGGTGGCCGCCCTCTACGGCGTCAGCTACCCCACGGTGCGGCTGCGGCTGGACCGGCTGATCCAGAAGATCCGGCTCACCGAGACAGCGGAGGCGGACCCCTACGTGTCCCTGGTGAAGCGGCTGGCGGTGGACGACAAGCTGGACTTTGAGACCGCGAAGCTGCTGATCGACACCTATCGCAAGACAAAGGAGGAGCCCTGAGATGGAGATGGTCGTTCGCACGGTGATCGTGCTGTTGGTTTTGGTGGTGGGAGGCATCCTCCTGCAGATTTTCCTCTCCCGGCGGCAGAGCCGGTGGCCGGGGCTGGTGCTGCCCGGGCTGACGTTCCTGTACTCCCTGCTGATGGTGCTGGGGGCCGTGGCCTTTAACGGGGAGTTCCCCTGGGGGCCCATCCTGGCCTGCCTGCTGCTGGGGAACATCCCCACCATCGTGCTGCTGGCCATCTACTGGGCGGCCCGGGAGAAGTTCCGGGTGAAGAGCCAGATGGACAAAATGAAGATCAACGACCTGTAAGACGAGGGCCTCTCCCAGCGGGAGAGGCCCAGGCAGCTTGTCGGAAAAAGTTTTCCGACAAGCTGCCTGGGTTTTCAGAACTTTTGAAAAGTTCTGAAAATTTTTGGTTTCATTGGTGCAGGACACCCTTCCTGGGTTTCCCGCGCACACCCTTCCTTCCCGTCATCTGACCTCCTTAAGTCGATCGACAGTTGAAATAGGGCCTCTCCCAGCGGGAGAGGCCCTCGCTTCACGCTAGAGTTCGGATGTCTCGTCCTCTGGGTCCAGCTGGCCGGTCTCCTGCTGGATGCGCAGGACGGTGCGCAGATGGGCCTGGCGGAGAACCCGGTCCGCCTCCCGGAGGGCCTGGTCCAGAATCTCATAGGCGGCCTTGTAGTCCGGCTCCTGGGGCATGTGTATCACCTCAATCTCTATAATAGGTCAAAATCACCCTATTTTCAATAGGTCAACAGGACATAATTTTTTGGGGTGATGGAAATGACGCCGATGAGGACCCTGCGGAAGGCCCGGGGCTACTCCCAGATCAAGATGCAGATGCTGACGGGGATCGACCAGAGCGACTACTCTAAAATCGAGACCGGGAAGCGCAACATGACCTTTGAACAGTGCCGACGGATCGCCCTGGCCCTGGAGACCAGCATGGACTACTTGGCCGGGCTGACGGATGAGCCGAAACCCTACCCGCCAAAAAAGTAAGGCCGTGAGCCGTGCCCTGTGAGGTGATGCCCATGTATCCCAGGATTCGGGATTTGCGGGAGGACCTGGACATGAACCAGACAGAGCTGGCGAAGATGCTGGGCATGTCCCAGACGGGATACTCCAAATATGAGACCGGAGAGAATGACATCCCGGTTGCGATTCTGGAAAAGCTGGCGGATTTCTACCATACCAGTGTGGACTATCTGCTGGGGCGCACGGACCAGCGAACGCCCTACCCGCCCAAAAAGTGAGGACCGCTGCATGGCAGCGGTCCTTTTTTTCGCGCTCAGTCCCGGGCGTGGGGCAGGTTCCACCGGAAGTGGGCGGAGAGGCAGCGGATCAGCACCACCAGCCCGGTGCCGGCCAGCATGGCGGGCATCTCTCCCAGGGGCGTCCACAGCAGGCTGCACACCACCGCCCCCGCCAGGGAGGCGCTGGCATACACGTGTTTGACGAAGATGTAGGGGGTGTCCCCCGCCAGCACGTCCCGCAGGACCCCGCCGCCCGCTCCGGTGACCACCCCCACGAACACCAGCAGGAACAGCCCTGGCTGGGGGAGTGCCTCGTAGGCCGCCTGGATGCCCAGCACCGTGAAGATCCCCAGGCCCGCCGCGTCCATCCAGAACAGTACCCGGTCATAGCGGCGCTGGTCCCGGGTCAGCCAGCGGCGGATGCGGGAGAAGAACAGCACCAGGGCCGCGGCCACCGCCGCGGCGGCGTAGATGGGGTCCTGGAAGGTGGCCGGCGGGGTGCGGCCCAGGATCAGGTCCCGGATGACGCCGCCGCCCACGGCGGTGGTGAGCCCCAGGATGCACACGCCGAATACGTCCATGTGCTTCCGCAGCCCCGTCATGGCGCCGGAGGCGGAGAAAGCCAGCGTTCCCGCCAGCTCCAACAGCAATACCAGCGGCTCCATGGCCTTATAGATGCTGCCCCGACCGCACCATCTCCATGAAGGCGCTGGCGGCGGCGGTGGGGGAGACCTCCCGCAGGGTGCACATGTCCACGCTGCGGGGCGGGATGGTGAAGTCCGTTTTCAAGAGGCGGATGTCCCCGGCGTCCAGGGCGTCGCGGACGAACTCCAGGGTGACGCCGGCCACGCCCAGCCCGATCCGGGCCAGGGACACCAGCAGCCCCCGGGAGGACAGCTCGATCTCCGGCGTCAGCGTGACGCCGTTTTTCAAGAACTCCTGCTCCAGGAAGACCCGGCTGCTGGCCTTGCGCTCCAGCAGGATCAGGGGGAAGTCCGCGATCTCCTGCCGGGTGTAGACGTGGTCGAAGTCGCAGCCGTAGCCGCTGCCGGCCACGAAGACGGCGTGGGTGGCGAAGCAGGGCCAGCACTCCAGGGCGCTGTCGGCGGGGGAGGAGGCGAAGGCGATGTCCACCGCGCCGGATTTCAGCATGCTCACCACCTTGGCACTGCGGCCGCTGACGATCTTCAGCCGGATGCCCGGGTGCAGGCGGTGGAAGGCGTCCAGATAGGGGATCAGGAAGAGGCTGGTCACCGTGTCGCTGGCGCCGATGACCAGGGTGCCCAGCAGTAGCTGCTGGGCCTGGGACAGCTTGTCCTCCCCGGTGGCGATGAGGCCCAGGGCGCTGCGGACGTACTGATAGAGCAGCTGCCCCTCGCCGGTGAGGGTGACGCCCCGGGGGCTGCGGGCAAAGAGCCGTGCCTGCAGGGCGGTCTCCAGCTGTTTGATGGACTGGCTCACCGCCGACTGGGAGATATAGAGGTTCTTCGCCGCCAGGGAGATGTTGCCGGTCTCGGCCACCTCCTTGAAGACCCGGTATAATTCCAGCTTGACTGCCATGGAATCCCTCCGCAATCAGATTTTCTTATCATGATGGACCTATTATAAGCACAAAGCGGGGAAAACACAAGGGCCAATCTGCTGCCGGGGCGGAGATTGCGTGGAGACCCTTTGCAAACGCCCCGGTTTTTGGTATACTAGCAAGCGTGAACGCTATCATCTCAGCGGAGGAATTGCTATGCTGTATCGAATCCTGGCGGTGGGCGACGTGGTGGGGGAGGCGGGCCTTAGGCATCTGGAGGCCCATCTGCGTCCCCTGCGGCGGGAATGGGACATCGCCTTTGCCGTGGTGAACGGGGAGAACACCGCCGGCGTGGGATTGACCCCCGCCCAGGCCCAGCGGATCTACGACGCCGGCGCCGATGCCGTCACCCTGGGCAACCACACCTTCAACAAGCTCCAGATCAAGGACTTCCTGGAGGAGACTTCCTGGCTGCTGCGGCCCGCCAACTACACGGGCCGAGCCCCGGGCCACGGGTGCGAGATCTTCGACCTGGGGGCCGTCCGCATCCGGGTGATGAACCTGCTGGGCCGGTGCGACCTGGCCTGGGGGACGGAGAACCCCTTCACCACGGCGGACAAGCTCCTGGCCCAGGGGGAGGCGGACTTCACCCTGGTGGACTTCCACGCGGAGGCCACCAGCGAGAAGCTGGCCATGGGCTACTACCTGGACGGGCGGGTGTCCGCCGTCTGGGGGACCCACACCCACGTGCCCACGGCGGACGAGCGGGTGTACCCCCAGGGCACCGGCTACCTGACGGACGTGGGCATGACCGGCCCGGTGGAGTCCGTACTGGGCGTCGAGCCCTGGCAGTCGGTGGAGAACTTCCTGGGGGGCGTGCCAGGGCACTTCCGGACGGCGGAGGGGCCCTGCAAGCTCCAGGGGGCGGTCTTTACCCTGGACAGCGCCACGGGATTGTGCACCGCCGTGGAGCGGGTGGAGGTCCGCTGATCTTTCCCCAGGCGGATGGGAAACAGAAAAAATTTGAGACATAGGAGAGAAACAGTCATGTCCATTGAAAAAGTAAGAGCCTATTTTCAGCCCCTTGGCATCGCGGAGAGGATTCAGGAGTTTTCCGTCTCCTCCGCCACGGTGGAGCTGGCGGCCCAGGCCGTGGGCGTGGAGGGCGCCCGCATCGCCAAGAGCCTCAGCTTCAAGGTGGACGACCAGCCCATCCTGGTGGTGGCGGCCGGCGACGCCAAGGTGGACAACAGCCGCTACAAGGCCCAGTTCCACACGAAGGCCAAGATGCTCACCCATGAGGAGGCCCACGACCTGATCGGCCACGACGTGGGGGGCGTGTGTCCGTTCGCCCTGCCGGAGAACGTGAAGGTCTATCTGGATGTGTCCCTGAAGCGGTTCGGAACGGTGTACCCCGCCGCCGGCAGCGACAATAGTGCCATCGAGCTCACCTGCGAGGAGCTGGAGAAGTACGCCTCCAACTTCGCGGGCTGGGTGGACGTGTGCAAGGCCTGGCGGCCGGAGGAGCAGGGGTCCTGAATCACCGGGGAGGTGTTTCCTGTGCTGAAATTTATCCATGCGGCGGACTTCCATCTGGACAGCGCCTTCGGCGCGCTGCCGGCCAAGCAGGCCGCGGCCCGGAGGCGGGAGGGCCGGGAGCTGGGCTTCCGGCTGGCCAATTACGGGAACAGCCATGACATTGACCTGGTGCTGCTGGCGGGGGACCTGTTTGACAGCGCCAGCCCTTTCCGGGAGACCGGGGAGCAGCTGGCGGAGGCCCTGGGGCGGATGGAGGCCCAGGTTTTCATCGCTCCCGGCAACCACGACTGGTACGGCCCTGGCAGCCCCTGGGTGACGGTGGACTGGCCGGACAACGTGCATATTTTCTCCGAGGGCCGCATGCAGGCGGTGGAACTGCCGGAGCGGAACCTGACGATCCACGGGGCGGCGTTTCGGGCCCCGGAACAGGCGGAAAGCCTGCTGACGGGCTTTACCGCCCCGGCGGACGGCCGAGTGCATATCGGACTGCTCCACGGGGAGCTGGACCCGGCGGAGCGCCGCTACGATCCGATTCAGAAAGAGGAGATCGCCGCCAGCGGCCTTGTCTACCTGGCCCTGGGGCACATCCACAGGCGGGAGGAGCCCCAGCGCTTCGGCGGGACCCTCTGCGCCTGGCCCGGCTGCCCGGAGGGGCGGGGCTTTGACGAGCTGGGGGAGAAGGGCTTCTATGAGGGGACGATCGCCGATGACGGCCAGGTCTCCCTGACGTTCGTGCCCTTCGCCCGGCACCGCTATGAGATCCTGGAGGTAGACGTCACCGGCCGGGAGCCCCGGGCGGCGGTGGAGGCGGCCCTGCCGCCGGAGACCGCCCAGGACCTGTACCGGATCCTCCTCACCGGGGAGACCGGGGAGGGCGGCGTGAACGCCGCGGCCCTGGAGGAGGCCCTCTCGGACCGCTTCTACGCCCTGGAGGTCCGGGACCACACCCGCATGGCGGAGGACATCTGGGCCAGGGCCGGGGAGGACTCCCTGCGGGGGCTGTTCCTGCGGCAGCTGCGGACCCGATGGGACAGCGCCGCCACAGAGGAGGAGCGGGAGACCGTCACCCAGGCGGCCCGGTTCGGTCTGGCGGCCCTGGATCACCGGGACCTGGGCTGAGGGGAGGCGCCTATGAAACGGATTCTGCTCATCGGCACCGGCGGCACCATCGCCTCCGAGGTGACGGACAGCGGCCTCACGCCGGAGCTGACCACGGAGCAGCTGCTGGCCCACATTCCCGCCATTTCCGCCATCTGCCAGGTGGACTGCGTCCAGCTGCTGAACCTGGACAGTACCAACATCACCCCGGAGCACTGGCTGGAGATGGCCCGGTGCATCCGGGACCACTATGACGATTACGACGGCTTCGTGCTGACCCATGGCACGGACACCATGGCCTACACGGCGGCGGCCCTCAGCTACCTGATCCAGGGCAGCCCCAAGCCCATCATCCTCACCGGAGC
The DNA here is from genome assembly GCA_904393855.1 of uncultured Oscillibacter sp. Classification (GTDB taxonomy): domain Bacteria; phylum Bacillota; class Clostridia; order Oscillospirales; family Oscillospiraceae; genus Oscillibacter. The sequence continues at coordinate 8,503 of CAJFNE010000064.1, forward strand.
TCAGAAGCCCATCGGCTTTGACAGCACCGACTCCAAGGTGAACCTGACGGACGCCCTCCGCTGCGCGTCGGAGGACCTGCCGGGGGTCTCCATCGTCTTCAACAGCCGGGTGATCCTGGGGACCCGGGCCCGGAAGACCCGCACCAAGAGCTTTCAGGCCTTCTCCAGCATCAACTACCCGGACCTGGGGGTCCTGCGGGACGGGGTACTGCTGCGGTACATCCGCCAGGACTGCGATACCGCGCCGGTGTTTTACGACGCTCTGAACCCCCGGGTGGCCCTGCTGAAGCTGATCCCCGGCGCCGACGCCCAGCAGGCGGACTTCCTCTTGGCGCGGAACGACGCGCTGATCATCGAGAGCTTCGGCGTGGGCGGCCTGCCGGCGGCGGGCGGGTACTACGAGTGCATCCAGCGCCACCTGGAGCGAGGGAAGACCGTGGTCCTCACCACCCAGGTGCCCAGCGAGGGCAGCGACCTGGGGGTCTACCATGTGGGCCACGCCCTGAAGAACTGCCTGGGGGTGCTGGAGGCCTATGACATGACCACCGAGGCGGTGGTGGCAAAGCTCATGTGGATCCTGGGCCGGACCCGGGACCGGGCGGAGGTGGAGCGGCGGTTCTACACCCCGGTGGCCCGGGACATCCTCTGGCCGACGGAGTCGTAGAAGGACAAGATATAGGACATAATGCGTGATATATCCGACAAAAACAGACAAACAGGGAGCCGGACGGATTTCCGTCCGGCTCCCTGTTTCCATATGGATCAGTCAAAAAGTCAGCCGCATGTCGTACCACACCGCGCCGCCGTGGGTGGACTGGGAGACGCCCTCATTCATGAAGCCAAAGGTTTCGTAGTAGTGGACGAGGGCGTCCTTACAGGTAAGGACACAGCCCCGGCGGCCCTGGGCCCGGGCGTCGTCAATGGCCCGCCGCAGCAGCATACCGGCACAGCCCCGGCGGCGGTACCGGGGCAGGGTATTGACGCCGAAGATCAT
>CAJFNE010000065.1 GCA_904393855.1 uncultured Oscillibacter sp.
GATCTCCAGATCCGTGCCGAAGAAGGCGCTGTACCGCCGCTTGACCACCCGGTACTCCCCCGGCAGGGGATAGGTGAGCCAGGCGAAGTCCGTGCCGGGGCTGTCCTCCAGACAGTGGAGGCCCTCGGCGCCGTCCAGTTCCCGGCCAAAGTCCACGCGATCCGCCCGGTGGGCCTCCTGAACGTGGATCACCGGCAGGCCCCGGGCGCGGAATACGTCCAGCACCCGACGGGCGCCGCGGATGCGGTCCCAGGCGGGGTCTGACAGATTGTCCGCGGTCATGGTTTGAAAGTCCTCCTGCTGGATGTCAATGACCAGCAGGGCGCAGTTGGGTCCCAGCTTCATGGCTGTCACTCCTTTTCAAGATTTTGCAGGGGACAGCCGGGCTCAATCCCGGTCAAAATTGACGCCAAGACTCATCTTCATCGCGGCAACGCTCTTTTCCCGATTCTGAGGTCAGTATAGCAGATCGGCCCGCTGGGCGCAAGACCGGAGAAAAAGACCGGGAAGCGGGGTGCCGAGGTTGTAATTTTTCCCGGGGTGCGGTATAATTCCCTTGTCTGCCAATACAAGCCGCCAGCGGCGGCGTAAGGAGCGTATCCATGAATCTTGAGGAATATCTGTATTCCCTGCGGGGAAAGACGGTGGCCGTGATCGGCATCGGCGTATCCAACCAGCCCCTGATCCAGCTTTTGCGGAGCCATGGGATTTCCGTCACCGCCCGGGACCGGAAGAGCCGGGAGGCCCTGGGGCCCGTGGGCGGCGCGCTGGAGGCCTCCGGCGTCCGGCTGGTGCTGGGGGAGGACTATCTGCAAAACCTGACGGAGAACGTCATCTTCCGCACGCCCGGTATGCGCCCCGACCTGCCGGAGCTGACGGCCGCCGTGCGGAGGGGCAGCGTGCTGACCAGCGAGATGGAGGCGTTCTTCGCGGTCTGTCCCTGTCCTATCTGGGCGGTCACTGGCAGCGACGGAAAGACCACCACCACCACGATCATCGCGGAGCTGCTGCGGCGGGCGGGGAAAACCGTCCACCTGGGAGGCAACATCGGCCATCCGCTGCTGGCGGAGGCTGGGGACATCCGACCGGAGGACCTGGCGGTGCTGGAGCTGAGCTCCTTTCAGCTGATGACCATGGAGGAAAGCCCCCACGTGGCCGTGGTCACCAACATCTCCCCCAATCACCTGGATGTCCACAAGAGCTACGGGGAGTATATTGCTGCCAAGGAGAATATCTTTACACACCAGGGATCTGAGGATATTGCGGTATTCAACGCGGATAACGATGTGACGGCGGAGGAGGCCCGGCGTGCCGTGGGCCGGGCGCGGCTGTTCTCCCGAAAGCGGGAGTTGGAGGACGGTGTGTTTCTCCGGGGAGAGGCCATCATCGCCCGGTCCGGCGGTCAGGAGCGCCAGGTGATGACTGTGGGGCACATCAAGCTCCCCGGCGTCCACAATGTGGAGAACTACCTGGCGGCTATTGCCGCCGTGGATGGCGTGGTGCCCGACGAGATCATCCGCAGCTTCGCGGAGGAGTTCGGCGGCGTGGAGCACCGGATCGAGCTGTTCCGCACCCGCAGGGGGGTCCGATGGTATAACGACTCCATCGCCTCCAGCCCCAGCCGCACCATCGCGGGGCTCAACTCCTTTGACCAAAAGGTGATCCTCATCGCCGGGGGCAAGGACAAGGGCATCTCCTACGCCCCCCTGGGCCCGGTGGTAAACGACCATGTGAAGCTGCTGATCCTCTGCGGCGCCACCGCCGGGGTGATCCGACGGGCGGTGGAGGAGGCCTCCAACTATGACGGACTGGAAATCGTGGAGGTCGCTGACTATCACGAGGCCGTGACCCTGGCGGACAGCCGGGCCCGGGAGGGGGACGTGGTGATCCTCTCTCCCGCCAGCACCTCCTTTGACCGCTTCGCTAACTTCATGGAGCGGGGACGGGTCTTTAAGGAGCTTGTCAATCAGCTTCCGTAAAGGTTTTTTGCCATACGGCCAACCCTCTCCCGCATAGGATGCGGGAAAGGGGGTGCGACGGATGCGGGCAGGTTTCTTCTATTACCGCCGCCGCTGGGACCGGCGAACGGCGCTGCGGCTGCTGCTGTTCTTCCTGCTGGCGGGGGTGCTGGCAGTGCTGCTAATGGCGGCTGTCCAGATGCGGTCCCTGCTCTCCGGCCTGGCGGTGACCCGGGTGTCCAACACTGTCACCGGCATCGTGTCGGAGGCGGTGTACGGGGCCATCGAGACCGGGGAGCTGCAATATGACAGTCTGGTCTCCCTGGAAAAGGACAACGAGGGGCAGATCACGGCGGTCCACAGCAACATGGCCGCTTTCAACCATCTGCAGGCGGAGATTCTCAGCACGGTGCTGGAGCGGGTGGACGAGGTGGACGCGGACGACCTGTCCATCCCCATCGGCAGCCTCACCGGCTCGGCCATTCTGGCGGGCCGGGGGCCGGCGATCCACGTGCGGATGGAGTCGGTGGGCTCGTCCCAGGCCAACTTCCACAACGAGTTCACCTCCGCCGGCATCAACCAGACCAAGCACCAGATTGTCCTGACTGTGGATGTATCCGTCAGCATCCTGCTGCCGGGCTTTCACACCGCCACGGAGGTCTCCAACTCCTTCATCGTGGCGGAGACCGTGATCGTGGGGGCGGTGCCGGAGAACTACACCTCTTTTACCACGGAGTCGGGCACCTATATCGAGGACACCAAGGACTATATTTTGAACCAAGGCTGACAGGAAAGGCGGATGCAACATGGATTACCGCGCGCGGATCAAGGAGCTGCGGGAGATTTTAAACGAGAACGGATACCGGTACTACGTGCTGGACGCTCCCACCATGAGCGACTGGGAGTACGACCGGCTGAACCGGGAGCTGGAGGAGCTGGAGGCGGCCCACCCGGAGGAGATCACGCCGGATTCCCCCACCCAGCGGATCGGCGGCAAGCTCCTCCAGGGCTTTGCCACCTACACCCACGAGGTGCCCCTGGAGAGCCTCCAGGACGTGTTCGACGCCGGGGAGGTGGCGGACTTCTGCCAGCGGATGGAGGAGGCCCTGGGGGACCGGGCGGTGTACTCCGTGGAGCCCAAGGTGGACGGTCTCTCCGTGGCGCTGGAGTATCGGGACGGCCTATTCTACCAGGGCGCCACCCGGGGTGACGGCCGGGTCGGGGAGGATGTGACGGAGAATCTCCGGACCATCCGCTCCATTCCCATGCAGCTGCCGGAGAAGCTGCCTCGGCTCATTGTTCGGGGGGAGGTGTTCATGCCCAAGCGCGTGTTCGAGGAGCTGAACGCCGCACGGGAGCTGGCGGGAAAGCCCCTGCTGGCCAACCCCCGCAACGCCGCCGCCGGGTCCCTGCGGCAGCTGGACCCGAAAATCTGCGCCCAGCGGAAGCTGGACATCCAAATCTTCAATTTGCAGCTGGCGGAGGGCCGGGACTTCGTCACCCACGGCGAGACTCTGGAGTACCTGGCCTCCCAGCGGTTTAAGGTGATCCCACACAAGGTGCTCTCCGGCACGGAGGAGGTCCAGGCGGAGATCGAACGGATCAACAACACCCGGGAGGAGTATCCGTTCGACATCGATGGGGCTGTTGTCAAGGCAAACTCCTTGGCAGACCGTGAGGCCTTGGGCTCCACGGCCAAGTGCCCCAAGTGGGCGGTGGCGTTCAAGTACCCGCCGGAGAGGAAACCCGCTCAGGTGCTGGACATCGTGGTCCAGGTGGGGCGTACCGGCGTGCTGACTCCCAAGGCGGTGCTGACCCCGGTGCGGCTGGCGGGTACCACCGTCACCAACGCCACGCTCCACAACCAGGACTATATCACGGAGAAGGACATCCGGATAGGGGACACGGTGGTGGTTCAGAAAGCCGGGGAGATCATCCCGGAGATCGTGGAGGTGGACTTCTCCAAGCGCCCGGAGGGCACGGCGCCCTACACCCTGCCGGACATCTGTCCGGTGTGCGGGGCCCCGGTGGTTCGGGATGAGGATGGCGCGGCGGTGCGCTGTACCGGCGCGGAATGCCCGGCCCAGCGGCTGCGGAACCTGACCCATTTCGCCAGCCGGGACGCCATGGACATCGACGGCTGCGGCCCGGCGGTGATCCAGCAGCTGGTGGATCACGAGCTGGTTCGTACAGCGGCGGACCTCTATCATCTCCGGGCGGAGGAGGTGGAGAAGCTGGACCGCATGGGCAAGAAGTCTGCGGAGAACCTGATCCGGGCCATTGACAAGTCCCGGTCCAACGACCTCAGCCGCCTGATCTACGGCCTTGGCATCCGGCAGGTGGGGGAAAAGGCCGCCCAGACCCTGGCCCGGCACTTCAGGACTCTGGACGCCCTCATGGCGGCCACCGAGGAGGAGCTGACTGCCATCGACGACGTGGGCGCCGTCACCGCTCACTGCATCACGGACTACTTCCGGGATCCCCAGGCACAGGACCTGATCCGCCGCCTGGGGGAGGCCGGGGTGAACATGACTTCCACCGCGGAGACCACGGACCAGCGGTTCGCGGGGATGACTTTCGTCCTCACCGGTACCCTGACCCGGTTTGACCGCAAGACGGCCGAGGCGATGGTGGTGGAGCGGGGCGGCAAGGCCGCCGGCTCCGTCAGCAAAAAGACCACCTATGTGGTGGCGGGGGAGGCCGCCGGCAGCAAGCTCCAGAAGGCCCGGGAGCTGGGCGTTCCCGTGCTGACGGAGGAGGAGTTTGCCCAAATGCTGGAGTGACGCCCCATCCCGCGTTCCGTTCGATCAAACTTCAAACGAGTAAGAGAATACAAAAGGAGGATTCCCCATGAACGTGTCCCAGCGCCTGTACGAGAAGGCCCTCCCCATCTGGGAGAGCTACTACCAGCATCCCTTTGTCCACGGCATCGCCGACGGCACGCTGCCGGTGGAGAAGTTCCAGTTCTACATGATCCAGGATCACAAGTACCTGATGCAGTACGCCAAGGTGTTCGCCCTGGGGCTGATCAAGGCGGATCAGGAGAGCGACATGCGCCTCTTCAGCGGCCTGATCACCGCTACGCTGGACACGGAGAACGCCGTCCATCAGAGCTATCTGGGGAAGTTAGGCATCACCCGGGAGCTGATCGACGCCACGCCCATGTGCCTGAACAACGCCTCCTACACCAACTACATGATCTCCATTTCTTTCAAGGAGGGGCTGGCGGAGCTGATGACGGCGGTGCTGGCCTGTTCCTGGAGCTACAAGCTCATCGGGGATTTCATGGAGACGGTGCCCGGCAGCAAGGACCATCCCTTCTATCGGCACTGGATCGAGACCTACACCAGCGAGGGCTTCCGGACCTGCAACGACCAGATGATCGAGCTGGTGGACCGGTTCTCCGCCGGTTACACGGAGCCCCAGCTCCAGCGGCTGGACCAGATCATCCTGGATTGCAGCGAGTACGAGGACCAGTTCTGGGACATGGCCTGGACCCTGGGGACGATGGACATGCGCTGATCAGCGCACAAGCAGCAGGGAGAACGCCCGCCGTTCCGAGGTTTTCGGGACGGCGGGCGTTTGCGCAGGGGAATCCGATCACTTGTCGAAAGCGGGGTTCATATAGTAGACGTTCTTCTCGTTCATCCGGTCCTTGGCCAGCCGCAGTCCCTCGCCGAAGCGCTGGAAGTGGACGATCTCCCGGGCCCGCAGGAACTTGATGGCGTCGTTCACGTCCGGGTCGTCGGAGAGGCGGAGGATGTTGTCATAGGTGAGCCGGGCCTTCTGCTCCGCAGCCAGGTCCTCGGTCAGGTCGGCAATCACGTCGCCGGTGACCTGCATGGTGGAGGCGGACCAGGGGTAGCCGGAGGCGAACTGGGGGAAGACGCCGGTGGTGTGGTCCACGAAGTAGGTGTCGAACCCGGCGGTGCGGATCTGCTCCTCTGTCAGGTTCCTCGTCAGCTGGTGGACGATGGTACCCACCATTTCAAGATGGCCCAGCTCCTCGGTGCCGATGTCCGTCAGCAACCCTTTCAGCTCCGGGAAAGGCATGGAGTAGCGCTGGCTCAGATAGCGCAGGGAGGCGCCCAATTCTCCGTCGGGACCACCGTACTGGCTGATGATTACCGCCGCCAGCTTGGGGTTGGAGTTCTTGATCCGAATGGGGTACTGCAGCTTCTTCTCATAGACAAACATTACTCGTTCCCTCCTTCATCCCAGGGCCAGGGGTCCTTCAGCCAGGTAAAGCCGTCCTCCGGCGTCAGGTCCGTCTGGAGCAGGGGGCCGTACATGGCCTGGTACTTCTCCCGACCCTCCTTGGCCAGCTTGATATAAGACCAGTAGAGCTGCAGGACCTCCTGATCCTTGGGATGGGTTACCAGATACAGCCCCAGCTCGTCGATGGCGAAGTCCAGGGCCATCAGCTCCACCAGGGCGGTGTTGGCCATTTTCGTCTGGGCCTGAATGGCTGCCTTGAAAGGCAGATCCAATCCAGGGAAGAGGGTGCCGGTCTGCAGGGCCTCCATGCGGCTGAAGCGCACGGGATTGGGCTCCTGCATGGGAATATAGGGAAACGCCAGCGGCGCGCAGGTACCGGGCAGGGTGCCCTGACCCACGCCGCAGGTACCGGCAGGCGTCTGAGGCGTCTGATTGGGTTTTTCCATCTGCGAAAAGTCCCTCCTTGGAAAGCGTGGCGCAGGCAGAGGCCATGCGCCCACTCCATCCTATGCGGCAGGCGGGGAGGGGGGACCTTGATTTCGCCGGGGGGAGGCGTTATAATGAATACATAGTGGTCAAGCCGCGGCGCATACGCTTCCTCGGGGGTGTTTGCGATGCTGATCGTATTGCGCAGGCGCTGGCTTTGGGGCGCCGGGCTGGTCTGCTGTGTCGTGCTGGGCATGGCCGGGATTCTCTGGGCGGGGCACCGGGTGGAGGACGCGCCGGCCTTTGCCGCCCAGGGGGAGACGATGGTAACGGTGATCGTGGACCCGGGCCACGGGGGCGTGGACGGCGGTGCCTCCACGGCGGACGGCGTGCTGGAGCGGGATTTGAACCTGGAGGTGGCCCAACGGGTCCGGGACCTCCTGTGTCTGACTGGGCAGCGGGCCGTGCTGACCCGGACCACAGAGGAGGACCTCCACACGGAGGGAGACACCATCCGGGAGCGGAAGGTGTCCGACACCCGCAACCGGGTGGCCCTGGTGAACGGTACGGAGAACGGGCTGTTGCTGAGCATCCATCAGAACAGCCTGCCGTCCTCGCCCGCCACCCGCGGGGCCTTTGTTTTCTGGAACCGGGTCGCGGGCGCGGAGGACCTGGCCAAGGCGCTGCAGGACGCCCTGAACGGGAGCGTCAACCAGGGAAATGAGAAGGAAGCCCGGCAGATCCCCGACTCCGTCTACCTGATGAACCACGTGACGGCGCCGGGGGTGCTGGTGGAGTGTGGCTTCCTCTCCAACCCGGCGGAGGCCGCGGCGCTGCAGGACCCGGCCTATCAGACGCGGCTGGCGGTCGCCATCACCGCCGGCGTGCTGGAGTTAGATAAAAGTTAAAAGATAAAAAATAAAAGATCAGAGATATTCCAGAATCTGGTTCTCATTTATCTCTTATCTCTTATCTCATATCTTTTATCTGATCGTGGAGGTTACCATGAAGCAAAAGACCCTATTCTACTGCACGGAGTGCGGGAATGAGACGCCGAAATGGGCGGGGCGGTGCCCTGCCTGCGGCGCTTGGAATACGATCGTGGAGCAGCCCGCCGCCCGTTCCGCCGGGAACCGGGGCGGGGGAGCGGTCTCCGCGCAGCCTGCCCAGCGGCCCCGGCCCATCACGGAGCTGCCCGGCGGGGAGGAGATCCGGTTCCCCACCGGCATGGGGGAGCTGGACCGGGTCCTGGGCGGGGGAGCCGTCCAGGGCTCCCTGGTGCTGGTGGGCGGCGCGCCGGGAATCGGCAAGTCCACGCTGATGCTGCAGATCTGCAGCAAGCTTTGCGAGACCTCCAAGGTCCTCTATGTATCCGGCGAGGAGTCCGCCTATCAGCTCCGGCTGCGGGCCCGGCGGCTCCGGGCGGAGAATGAACGGCTGTTCGTGCTGTCGGAGACCCGACTGGACGCCATCCTGGAGAGTGTGGCCGCAGAGCAGCCGGACGTGCTGATCGTGGACTCCATCCAAACGCTGTACCACGACACGATTGACGCGCCGGCGGGCAGCGTCAGCCAGGTGAAGGACTGCACCCTGTCCCTGATGCAGCTGGCGAAAGGGCAGGGGGTCACCATTTTTGTCATCGGCCACGTGAACAAGGACGGGGCCATTGCGGGCCCCAAGGTCCTGGAGCACATGGTGGACTGCGTGCTGTACTTCGAGGGGGACCAGCACAGCACCCACCGGATTCTCCGGGCGGCCAAGAACCGCTTCGGAGCCACCAATGAGATCGGCGTTTTCGAGATGGGGGACGCGGGGCTGCGGGAGGTGGAGAACCCCTCGGAGCTGCTGCTGTCCGACCGGCCGAAGGATGCGCCCGGCACCTGCGTCACCTGTGTGATGGAGGGTGTCCGGCCCGTGCTGGCGGAGATCCAGGCCCTGGTGGTGACCTCCGGCGGCGGGAACCCCCGGCGCACCAGCAACGGCTTTGACTACAACCGGATGGCCATGCTGCTGGCGGTGCTGGAGAAGCGGGGCGGACTGAAAGTCTCCGCCTGTGACGCATATTTGAACATTATCGGCGGACTGTGGCTGGACGAGCCCGCCGCGGACCTGGCAGCGGTGGTGGCGCTGGCCTCCAGCTATCTGGACCGGCCTGTGCCCAGCGGCCTGGTGGCCATCGGCGAGGTGGGCCTGACCGGGGAGCTGCGGATGGTGAACCAGCTGGAGCAGCGGATCTCCGAGGTCCGGCGGCTGGGCTTCACCCGGTGTGTGATCCCGACGCCCCGGACCCGGGCGCTGCCGAATTATCCCGGCCTGGAGCTGATCCCGGTTCGGAATATCGGTGAGGCGATCCGAGCCGCGCTCCGTCCGCGGGAATGAAATGGATACAGGCGCCGCCCAGGGCGGGAACTCCCGCGGCAGCGGCGCTGTCCAGGGTACAAAGTCCGTCGGACTGATAAACGCAGGCGCTGGTACAGGGGATCAGACTCATGACGACATCATCCATTCATGTTGATCTGGGGTTTGCTCTGGGACTAGCTTGACCCGGATTTCAGATTTTATGACCAGGGAGGAGGATTTGCGGGGATGCCATGGATTGAACAAAATAATAATTTTGTTTAATTTAGAGGAGGGAAAACCGGCTTCCAGCGGCTTCTGCGCCGGTTGGGACCGTCGCCCGCGGAAAACACGTATGACAGATTATCGCACGCAGGCCCCGCAGATCCTGCGGGATTTTCTCGCGTATCACGAGACCATCAAGGGACATTCCCAGCGCACCGTGGATGAATACTTTCTGGACCTGCGGAATTTTTTCCGCTATCTCAAGCAGATCCGGGACCCGGCTCTGGCGGACAAGCCGCTGGATGAGATCGATACATGACCTATCTCAGCCGGGACCGGGCCCAGCATCCCAACAGCCCCGTTTCGGACTACGGGCTGAACGCGGCCTCCCGGGCCCGGAAGATCGCCACGATTCGCTCCTTTTATAATTACCTCACCAACAAGACCCACCAACTTCGTGAAAATCCTGTCAAAGATATGGATTCGCCCAAGCTGAAGAAAACGCTGCCCAAGTACCTGACCCTGGACGAGAGCGTACAGCTGCTGAACGCCGTGGATGGCAAGAATCAGGAGCGGGATTCCTGTATCCTGACCCTCTTCCTCAACTGCGGGCTGCGGATCAGTGAGCTGGTGGGGCTGAACCTCACCGACATCCAGGGCGAGACGCTGCGGGTGCTGGGCAAGGGCAACAAGGTCCGCATCATCTATCTGAACGACGCCTGCCAGGCGGCCCTGGAGCAGTATCTGGCGGTGCGCCGGCCCATTGTCGGCCGGGACGCCAATGCCCTCTTCCTCTCTGCCCGGAACGAGCGGATCAGCCGCTCCATGGTCCACGCCATGGTGAAGAAGCGGCTGAGCGCCGCCGGCATCGACGCCAGCCAGTACTCCTCCCACAAGCTGCGCCACACTGCCGCCACGCTGATGCTGCAAAACGGCGTGGATGTTCGGGCGGTGCAGGAGGTCCTGGGCCATGAGCACCTGAATACCACGGAGATCTATACCCATGTGGACAACGAGGGACTGCGGATAGCTGCAAAGGCAAACCCCTTGTCGCGCTATGTGAAACAAGAAAAAAGGAAGAATTCAGACGATTCAGACAAGGAAACCGGCTGAGAGGACTTCCCTCTCAGCCGGTTTTTCCCGAGAAACCTTGCCAACATTTATTCTTGAAACAAACAGGTCCAACTCCAGTCCCGGATATCACCGAAGCTATACACGGGAATGATTCCCAGCCGCCAGAGGGAGACCCCGTTTACCCCCAGCAGTTTGGCCACCCGCAGTGCTGACTGAACGCTTTGACTGTCCTGATACCACAGGAAGTAGCGGCTGCCATCCTCGGTGGTATAGATGGCGTAGGGCTGCTGATAGGTGTTGGACCAGCCGGCCTCCGTGTTTGCCTGGGCCAGACGTTTTACCACGGTCTCCACCGAGGGATACACCGGTGTGCCGGAGACCAGATTCCCCTCCCCGTCGATCTGCCAGGCGGTGCACTTGCTGGAGAAGCCCAGCAGCACCTTGTCTGCATCCACCCGGCCTGTCAGGATTTTGAGCCCCAGATACACCTGGTCGATGGGGGCCGTGGCAGCGGTGCGGTAGTAAGTAGAGCCCACGAAATCACGCATGTCCCGGGTATCGTAGTCGTAGGCCATCAGAATGAGTTTGTCCGCCAGATCGCCGATGGCGGCATAATCATAGCCGCTGTAGCTCTGGTCGTAGCCCTCGGCCAGAATGGGGGAAACGCAGACGTACAGGGCCTTGTCCAGTGCTTCCAGCTCCTGGTCCAACTCCGTCAAAAAGGCGGTGAAGTCCGCCCGCTGAGCGCTGCGGAGCCCCTCAAAGTCGATAGTGACGCCGCTGTAAGGATTTCTGCCGATGGCCCGGTAATCTACCGTCAGCTCGCCCACGATCTGTTCCACCGCCTGGGCCCGTCCCGCATCGGAGGCCAGCAAGCTTTTCAGGTCCTTGCCGTCCATGAACACGCTCAGGTGCAGAGGTACGTCTCGGCTGGATAAGGAATCGGTTACCTCCTCGTAGCCGCTGGGGATTGCGTACTCATTGCCGTTTGCCGAAGTGGTGGAGAGCAGTGCGGTCTCCCCGTCCCAGGTCATCCTGCTCCAGCCGGCGCTGACCGCGTCCATGTCCTCCGCCAGATGCAGCTGGCTGTAGGAGGAGATGGCGTAGAAGCCGTGGGCAAACTCTGCGGGACCGTTCATCTTCTCATAGATCCGCACCAGCATGGCCGCCGCCTGGGCCCGGGTGGCGGTATTGTCCGGTGAAAACGTGGTGTTAGAGGTGCCGTTGGTCATGCCGATGGAGTAGGCGATGGCGATGTACCCCTGGTTCTCCGGGGACACGTCGGTGAAAGGCGTTCCGCCCAGGAGCCGCCCGTAGCTGCCGCCGGAGGCTATCTGGTCCGCCGCGCTGCCCAATCCCAGGGCCCGCACCAGGATCTCCGCCATCTCCCCTCGGGTAATGGGGTCGCTGGGACGGAAAGGCACAGTGGAATCCACCCATCCCATCCGGGCTGCCTGCTCAATGGAGGGGAAAAATGGCGCCATTTCCTTTGTGTTAGGGACCGCCATGGCCGGCCCCACGTGGCTGATGGCGACTGAGGCACCTCGCAGGTCTTCCGGCAGCATCCGTCCCACCACAGTGACGAATTGGGCCCGGGTCATGGTATCGCCATAGCCGAAGGTGTCGGGACTATACCCGTTCATCAGGCCGTAGTCCACGGCCTTCTCCACTTCTGCCGCCAGCGCGCTGTTTGCCGGCACGTCGCGGAAGGATGTCTCCGCCGCCCCGGCGGCGGGGGCCAGCAGGCACACTGCCAGCGATATCGCCAGCAATCCGGACAATAATTTCCTCATGGAACCACCCTCTCTTCTGTAAGATAATCCCATGGTAGCAGGCCTGTCTGAAAAAATGTGAACGATCTGTAAATACTTTCAGGACCACGCGGCCCCCATCGAGCCGTATAGTCCTTATTTTGTCTAGGGCTCCGGTGTCCCGCGCTCCCCGGGATGGACGCCAGGGCGGGGATCTGCGCCGTAGGCCTGCGCCTCCAGCACCAGCCGGGCGAAGTCCGCGAAAGAGTTCCCGGTCCGGGATGCCGCGCCTTCCGGTGCGGGGAATCCAGAGAGCTGCTCATCGGTTTCTCTCACAGCTGTCGCCATGGAGTGGGTCAATGTTTGCTACCGCACGGGTGTGATCAGAATATGAGAATGCCGGACCGCAAAAAGGGCCGCGCGGCAAATACACTGCGCGGCCCTGGAAAATGGCAGTGGGCGCCCTCTGGCCGTCCCTCAGGGCAGCATGGTGCCGATGATGTGGATCGGCCGGATATCCCGATATTCATAAGTGGACAGAGGCCGGTTATCGGCGTCAAAGCTGTGAGCCGCCAGCAGGATGTTCTCCGGGGCGATAGGGTTGCCCACAGCCACCACCACCGGCGTGTGCTGGAACTCCTCTCCCTTGAAGGACAGCTGGATGACGTCCCCCGGCAGCAGCTCCTCCAGCGTACAGGGACGTCCCATGGGGCCCACCGAGGTTCCCTGCCGGGTGAGAAAATTATAGAAGTAGGGCACCCCGGTCCAGGCGGGGGCCTTCTGATTGGAGTCGATATAGTACCAGCCAAAGGTGGGCGTGAAGTTCATCACACCGCTGCCGGCAAACACGCACTGGGACGCGAAGTTGGTGCAGTCCCCGCCCAGATGCTCGTAATCATAGAACGCCGGATTCCGCCCGTAGGCCCACTGGTGGGCATACTGCACCGCGGCGCTCCGGTCATAGTCCGCTGCAAAGCGCATAGGCTCTCCCTCCCCTTTCAAAGTCTATGCGCGCCCCGCCGACGGGGTGATGGACGCTTGCGGAATCAAATAAACAAAACTTAACTTTTGTTGAATACTCGGGACATGAAAACGGGGAAGCAGCCGCTTCCCCGCTGTACAGGACGGAAATTCAGTCCTGATTCCAATTGTGCCAGACGTTCTGCACGTCGTCGTTGTCCTCCAGCATGTCGATGAGCTTCTGCATGTTCTTCACGTCGCCCTCGCCGGTGAGGGTAATGTAATTCTGGGGCACCATCTCGATCTCCGCGCTGGCGAAGGTGTAGCCCTTCCCCTCCAGGGCCTTCACCACGTCGTTGAAGGCGTCGGGATCGCAGGTGATCTCCAGGGCGGGACCGTCGGCCTCAAAGTCCGCCGCGCCGGCCTCCAGAGCGTCCATCATGACGGTGTCCTCGTCCAGTTCGCCCTCCTCGTTGTCGATGACAATGACGCCCTTCTTGTCAAAGGACCAGGAGACGCAGCCCTGGGCGCCCATGTTGCCGTTGCACTTGTCGAAGGCGTGGCGGACCTCCGGCGCGGTGCGCTGGCGGTTGTCGGTCAGGGCCTCCACGATGACGGCCACGCCGCCGGGACCGTATCCCTCATAGGTGACGGCCTCGTAGTTCTCCGTGCTGCCGGCGCCCAGAGCCTTGTCGATGGTGCGCTTGATGTTGTCGTTAGGCATGTTGACCGCCTTGGCCTTGGCGATAACGGTGGCCAGGCGGGAGTTGTTGTTGGGGTCGCCGGAGCCGCCGCCCTCTTTCACGGCCACGATGATCTCCTTGGCGATCTTGGTGAAGGCGGCGGAGCGC
>CAJFNE010000066.1 GCA_904393855.1 uncultured Oscillibacter sp.
AATTTCAGCAGGAGAAGCTCTCCGCCCAGGCCTGCAGTCCGTTCAGGAAGCGGGCCATGTGGAACCCGTCGCAGACGCTGTGATGCACCTGCACCGCCACGGGCACCCGGACGGTATCCTCCCGGCAGGTGTACTTCCCGATGGTGAAGATGGGCCGCAGATAGGTATGTCCCTTGGGCAGGTCCAGGTGGAAGCCGGTGAAGCTGGCCCACGGGACACAGGAGACGGAGAAGAGATTGGGGGGCGCGCCGGGCTTCCCATGCCGGAAGTCCCCCCGGTACCGCTCCCGGTCGGCCCGGTAGTTCCGGCAGAACGTGGAAAAGACCGGGTCATACTCCGTCCAGACATTGGTGAACCCCTCGGTCTCCGGGTGGAACACCGTGTAGCAGGGACTGCACTGGCGGTAGACCCCCACCTGGCCGGCCTCGTTGAAGTCCATGCGGAACGCCTCCTGGCAGTTCACCTGCCGGGAGAGCCCGTACAGGAGCGCCGGAAACAGGCCGATCCCCCGAGTCTCCCGCCACAGGCGGGTGATGTCCAGCTCCACCGTGATGCTGTACGTGCAGGGGACCTCCTCCAGGAAATGCAGGAACGTCTCCCGCCGGGGCCAGGTCTCCAGGTCCATGATTTGAAATTCCATAAATGCCTCCTAAAATCTTTTTGAGAATTCAGGAGGCCTCCTTGTTCGTGTCAACCACGTCTCTCCCCATCCTTTCCCGGTTATGCCAGCACGCCCTGGGCGTCCTGGCGCAGCTCCAGCTCCTGGAAGATGGCCGCCTCGGCGGCCTCGTACTCTCCCGGCGTCCGGAAGCGGCGCATGGGCCGGTTCAGCCGGTCCGCATCTTCAAAGAGATGGATCAGGTAGAACCACACCTCCCGCATCCGCTGGGCGGCGGTGCCCACCTGGCCGTAGAATGCCTGGTACTCCCAGTACAGCTCCTGGGTGAAGGCCTGGAGCTCCTCCCGGGTGGCGGCGCTTCCGCCCCGGAGCTTGCGGAACAGCGCCGGGTCCGCCACGGCGCCCCGGCCGATCATCACCGCCTCCGCCGCCGGGAAGCGGGTTTCAAAGTCCCGGACCCCGGCAACGGTCTGCAGATCCCCGTTGTAGCAGACGGGATTCTGGCTGTGGGCCAGGGCCTTCGCGAAGACGTCCAGGTGCAGGGGGCCCTTGTACTTCTCCGGCCGCACCCGGGCGTGGATCGTCAGACAGGCGATGGGATAGCGGTTGAAGATCTCCAGCAGCCGGGGGAACTCCTCCACCGACTGATACCCCAGCCGGGTCTTGACGGACACCGGCAGCCGGACCCGGGAGAAGACCTCTTCGAAGAAGGCGTCCAGCTCCTCCGGCCGGGCCAGGAAGCCGGAGCCCTTGCCCTTGGCGGTGACGGTGCCGGAGGGACACCCCAGGTTCAGGTTCACCTCGGTGTAGCCCAAGTCCTCCAGCACCTCCGCCGCCCAGAGGAAGTCCGGTGCCAGGCGGCTCATGACCTGGGGCACCAGGGGCAGGTCTTCCGCCCCCTCCCGGGTGATCTCCCGCAGGTCCCGAGGGGTGACAATATGATGATGGGTGGGGGAGAAAAAGGGGACGAAGATCCGGTCCGCCCCGCCGAAGCGCCGGTGCCACACCCGCCGGAACACGGACCGGGTGATGCCGTCCAGGGGCGCAAAGTCGTACCGCTGGATCATTTCAGCTGCGCTTCCCACTCCGCCTGGCGGAAGCCCACCAGCACGAAGTCCTCCCCCACCAGCAGCGGCCGCTTCACCAGCATGCCGTCGGTAGCGAGAAGCGCCAGCTGCTCCTCCTCGCTCATGGCGGGGAGCTTGTCCTTCAGCCCCAGGGCCTTGTACTGGAGGCCGCTGGTGTTGAAGAACTTCTTCAGGGGCAGTCCGCTCCGCTGCCACCACTGCCGCAGCTCCTCCGCGGTGGGATTCTCCAGCTTGATGTCCCGGAATTCATAGGGGATGCCCTGGGCGTCCAGCCAGGCCCGGGCCTTCTGGCAGGTGGTGCACTTGGGATAACAGACAAATAACATGGTTCCTTCCTCCATCTCTCAAAATAGCTGTAATTGCTCCCCGGCCTGGGGGTCCTGAAACTCCGCCAGCCACGCCAGGGCCTGCTCCGGCTCACAGATCACGCCGTGGGCCTGACATTCCTCCCGGAAAATCCGCGTCAGCCGGGGGGCGTTGGGGCTGCGGCACTCGTAGCGGTCCCCAAACTGCCGGATGTACCGCTCCCTCAGGCCGGGGAAATGCCGGTCCAGCGCCCGGTAGAAGTACTGCCGGTCCCCGTCCCGCAGGGTGACTCCCATGCCGAAATTGACGATGGCCTCCGCCCCGGCATCGAAGCAGTAGCCCAGCAGTCCCCGGAGGTTCTCCTCCGTGTCGTTCAGGAAGGGCAGGATCGGGCACAGCCACACGCCGGTGTGCAGCCCCGCCTTCCGGCAGGCCCGCAGCATCTCGAAGCGCCGCCGGGTGGTGCAGACGTTGGGCTCCAGGATCCGGCAGAGGTCCTCGTCATAGGTGGTGAAAGTGGTGCAGACCACCACCTTGGCCCGCTCCTGAATCCGGCACAGCACGTCCAGATCCCGCAGCAGCAGGTCCGACTTCGTCAGCACCGACACGCCGAAGCCGTGCCGTTCGATGACCTCCAGGCACCGGCGGGTGAGCCGGGTCTCCCCCTCCAGGGGCAGGTAGGGGTCGCACATGGAGCCGGTGCCGATCATGCACCGCCGCCGCTTCCGCCGGAGGGCGTCCTCCAGCAGCTCCGGGGCGTTGACCTTCACCGCCACGTCCTCGAAGGGGTGGTCCATCTGGTAGCAGGTGCTGCGGGAGTCGCAGTAGATGCACCCGTGGGTGCAGCCCCGGTAGACGTTGATCCCGTTCCGGGGGGAGAGGATGGCTTTCGCCTGGATCTCGTGCACAGCGCTTCCTCCTCCCCACCTACATGCCGCCAGTATACCAGAAAGGGCCGCCCGGGACAAGAGAAAAAGCCCCGAAAGGCAATGCCTTTCGGGGCGCGGGTCAGTGACCCCTGTGCTTTTCCCGCCGTTTCTCCCGGCGCAGGGCGAACTGCCGCTGCCGCTCCGTCTCCCGTTCCTCCCGGGTGCGGGCGCGGCGGGCCTCTCTGCCCTGTTCCCGCTGCAGCTGCAGGGCCTGCTGGGCCTTGGTGGACAAGGCGGGGCTCCGCAGCTGCCGTTGGATCTGCCGCTGCCGCCGTTTTGGGCTGACGGATCGCTCCTCCCGCTCCCGGCCGGTCACCGCGGGGCTGAACCGCAGCCGCCGCCAGTGCTCCAGCAGGAAAGCGTAGACCTCCTGATCCCGGGGCTCCGCGCCGAAGGTGATCTTGCACACCTCATAGGCGCCTCCGCCGCCCCGCTCATAGAGGCCGATCCAGAAAGGGTCCTCAAACAGAATGGTCAGCTTGGCATAAGATGATTCCATGCGGGTGTCCTCCTTACAAAAAGCCGTCGGAGAACGGACAACCAAGGAGGCAGGTTACTGATGCCCCGGCCGGGGCACGCCCGGACTACCAACCGGGCCGTGTTTTTATCTCCGCGGTTCCAGAATACCGGAGTCCGTCCGGAAAGTCAAGAACGCGCCGCCCCGTGGGCGGCGCGTTCGCCTATTCCGTGACGGTGTCCTCCGGGTCCGACTGGGAGCTCACCAGTTCCGCCCGCCTGCTGGGCCGCGCCGACGAGCGGACTCCTTCCCCGCTCAGCAAGCGAAAAGCGTGACGCCTGACTCTCATCAGGCATCACGCTTTCTTTAATAGGAACTGATGTCCAGGGACGCGTCGTCCTCGCCCTTCTCGATGGCGCGGATCTCCATGGTGTACCTCGTGCCCGGGCCGGTCTCCACCGTCACCCGGTCCCCCACCCGGCGGCCCAGCAGGGCCTTCCCCACCGGGGACTCCTTGCTGATCAGGCCCTTCAGGGCGTCCTGGCGCAAGGTGGTAACGATCTGGATCGTCATCTCCTGCTGGGTCAGTCCGTGGAAAACCGTCACCTTATCAAACAGGCCTACCGCGTCCGCCGTGTCCCGTACCTGGATCACCTTGGCGGTGCGGATCATCCGCTCCAGGTAGCGGATGCGGCTGTCGTTGCGGTTCTTGGCCTGCTTGGCGCACTTATACTCGTAGTTCTCACTGAGGTCGCCGAAAGCCCGGGCGGTCTGGACCTCCTCGATCAGCTGGGGCCGCAGAACCCGGGTCCGGTAGTCGATCTCCTCCCGCATCTTCTGGATATCCACTTCCGTCAGCTCGTCATACATGGGAATCACCTCGGGGATAGTATACCACACGCTGGGACGTTTCGCCAGGGCTGGCAGAGACTGTGGGTTGCAAAATAGTTACAAATCGGTTACAATATCCATATTCCATCACGGAATAACCCATTATATCCGCGTTTATGGAGGAATTCTCATGAAGAAAATACGCATTTTTTTAACCGGGGCCGCCCTGGCCGCCGCGCTGCTGGCCGTGCCAGCCCAGGCCGCCGGCCTCACCCACACCGTGGTGAGGGGCGACACCATGTGGAAGCTGGCGGTACAGTACCAGGTGGGCACCAGCGAGATCATCCAGGCCAATCCCCAGGTCTCCAACCCGAACCTGATCTACCCGGGGCAGGTGCTGAACATCCCCCAGGTGTCCCAGAGCGTGACCGCCTATGAGAGCGAGGTCATCCGCCTGGTGAACGAGATCCGCCAGCAGAACGGGCTGAAGGCCCTGACCGCCAACTGGGAGCTGAGCCGGGTGGCCCGGTACAAGTCCCAGGACATGCTGGACAAGGGGTACTTCTCTCACACCAGCCCTACTTACGGCACGCCCTTTCAGATGATCAAGTCCTTCGGCCTCTCCTACCGGACCGCCGGGGAGAACATCGCCATGGGCTACGCCACGCCCCAGGCGGTGGTGAACGGCTGGATGAATTCCAGCGGCCACCGGGCCAACATCCTGAGCGCGTCCTACACCCAGATCGGCGTGGGCTACGTAGCCCAGGGAAACTACTGGACCCAGCTGTTCATCGGATAATCCTTTTTTGAAAAAAAGATCAAAAAGCTTTCGCTCGCCACCGGGATTGGCGCGTATCTTAGATTTCCGCACGGCAACGTAGTCTGGTTGTTTGGGGTGGCCTGAGATCTGCTGCTCGGAGCGGCCAAAGGGCGGCGCGGTGGATACCGCGCCGCCCGCTCTCAATCGGCGAACATGGGGGTGGAGAGATAGCGATCTCCTGTGTCCGGCAGCAGGGCCACGATGGTCTTGCCCCGGTTCTCCGGGCGCTTGGCCAGCTCCACGGCGGCCCAGGCCGCCGCGCCGGCGGAGATGCCCACCAGCACGCCCTCCCGCCGGCCGATCTGCCGCCCCAGGGCAAAGGCATCCTCGTCGGCCACCTGGATGATCTCGTCGTAGATGCCGGTGTCCAGCACCTCCGGCACGAAGCCGCCGCCGATGCCCTGGATCTTGTGGGGGCCCGCCTTCCCGCCGCTGAGGACCGGGGAGCCCGCCGGTTCCACCGCCACGATCCGAACGGCGGGGTTTTGCTCCTTCAAGTACCGTCCCACGCCGGTGATGGTACCGCCGGTACCCACGCCGGCCACGAAGAGGTCCACCTGGCCGTCCGTGTCCTGCCAGATCTCCGGGCCGGTGGTGTCGTAGTGGGCCTGGGCGTTGGCCGGGTTCACGAACTGGCCGGGGATGAAGCTGCCGGGCAGCTCCCGGGCCAGCTCGTCCGCCTTGGCGATGGCCCCCGGCATGCCCTTGGCCCCCTCGGTGAGCACCAGCTCCGCGCCGTAGGCCTTCATGATCTGCCGCCGCTCCACGCTCATGGTATCCGGCATGACAATGATAATCCGGTATCCCCGGGCCGCCGCCACGGAGGCCAGGCCGATGCCCGTGTTGCCGGAAGTAGGCTCGATGATCACCGCGCCGGGTTTCAGGGCGCCTCGGGCCTCCGCGTCGTCCAGCATGGCCTTGGCCACCCGGTCTTTCACGCTGCCGGCAGGGTTGAAGTACTCCAGCTTCGCCAGCAGTCTGGCCTCCAGCCGGTAGTCCTGCTCCAAATGGGTCAGCTCCAGCAGGGGGGTGTGTCCCGTCAGCTGGTCCGCGGACGTGTAAATCTTGCTCATACGGCATCCTCCTCTTGTCCTGATCAGGCACGAACGCCGCCCGGCTCCCCGGGCGGCGCGGCCCGTTTCTGTCAGGCTTATTATAGGAGTTTTCCCCGCATTTGTCCAGCCTAGACACATCCCCGCACCGCTCTGGAAAAAGGAGTTGCCCCGCACGGAGGACCGTGCGGGGCGAGTGAGGGGAAAAAAGGAGATAAGTATCGAAAGGAGAGAGGGAAAAGAATCGGGAGAAATCACCAGGCTGCCAGCTTCTGGCCCAGCTGCCGGCAGGTCTCCTGGGCAGCGTCGTCAGGGGCGTCGTTGACGATCAGCCCCTCTGTTCCATAGAGGTTGGCGCTGGCATCGTCGCAGCGGGCCCACCAGTCGCGCATCCACTGGCCGTCTCCCCAGCCGTAGGAGCCAAACAGGGCGATCTTCTTGCCGCTGAGGGTTCCCTCAATGCCGGCAAACATCGGCTCAAATTCGCCCTCCTCCAGCTGTTCGGTGCCCATGGACGGGCAGCCAAACGCCACCACGTTGAATTCCGGCCAGCGGGCGGCGGAGAACTCTGTGGGCCCCATGAGCGTCACTTCCGCGCCTGCCGCCTGCGCGCCCTCCGCGATGCACTCGGCCATCTTCTGAGTATTGCCGGTGCCGCTCCAATAGACAATTGCTAATTTGTTCATCTCACCATTCCTTTGGCTCATCAATCTTGGGCTGCCTGTGTGGGAGGTCCCGCCCGGAGTTCTCCGGGCCGTTTTCTGCCAGAATCCGGCGCCGTGAGGTGCTATCTCCACAGCGGTCTGTGCCGGCGCCGGATTCCCTGTCGAACGGACCGCCTGCCTGCGCCGCCGGAAGCATCTTGCCTGCCGCCCCCAGCTATCCGCTCTGCCGAACCCTCCGTCCCAGTAGTTAGTTGAATCTAACTACTGGGCCTTTAAAATGCGGGCCGCCCAGTCGCCCGCCTGGTGGTTAGTATTAACTAACCATGTCTGTAATATACCATACCCTCTGTGCCCTGTCAAGTCTTTTTTCGCAGAATTTTCATTTTTTCCGTGGACTCTCCCGGGGGTGGAAGACCCTGCGCCGCAGCCAGCAGCGAAGCCCCTCCCATCCGGCCGCAAACAGCATGAAACCAACGATCTCCACAGCAGTCCTCCTGTTGACCCGCGGACGGGAGGCTTCTCCTCCCGTCACGCGTTCCCACCAACGGCGTGCTCCGGCAGTGACGCTGCCAGAAGATACGCCGTGTCCGCCAGCTCCTCCTCGCTCAGTGTCAGGCCCATCCGGGGAATCAGGCCCTGCAGCTGCTGGAGGCGCCCCCGGTACTCCCGGGCCACCTGCACGCCGGTGTCCGTCAGGAACACCTTGCCGTATCGCTCCCGGTTCAGCAGGCCTTTCTCCATCAGAAGGCCCATCATCCGGGTGACGGACGGCTTGGACACCGCCAGGACCTTAGCCACCGCTCCGGCACTGACACCCGGGGAGGTCTGCGCCAGCTCGTAGATCGCCAGCAGGTAGCGCAGATGTGTTTTGGTCAACTGCATCATGGAATTCCCCCCATTTCCAGATCGATCCCGGGCAAAAGGGGGCGTGAGCCGTGTCTCCATGCCCGCGCCCCCTTTCGGCCGCTTTATGATTTGCCGTGGCGGCATCCGCCGCCGCAGCCGCCGCAGCTGGAGCAGTCTCCCGTGCAGCCGCCGCCGTTCCGGTGAGATTTCCAGATGGAACGGACGGCCAGGGCCACGATGACCGCCAGCACCGCGATGACAAGAACGTATCCCAGGGAACCAGGCATACCGGGCCCCTCCTTTCTAGAATTTCAGATTACTTTGCCGCGGCCGCCGCCACGCTGGTCAGGTGATGGATCTCACCTTCGGGCCGGTAGCCCTTGCGGAACAGCAGGTAGAGGATGCCCACCAGGGCCGCGACGGCCACCACGGTGAACACGCCGAAGGTCGCCTCGCCGGTGATCAGTCCGCCCAGCTGGTAGACGATCATAGAGATCACATAGGCAAAGCCGCACATGTAGCCGATGGCGCCCAGGGTCCACTTCCAGTTGTTCATCTCCCGCTTGATGGCGCCCATGGCCGCGAAGCAGGGGGCGCACAGCAGGTTGAAGATCATGAAGGAGTAAGCGTTCAGTCCCGTGAACGCCGCGGCAATGGCGGGATAGAGCCCGGAGGCGTCCTCCATCAGGTCCGCCTCACCGGCATACTGGAAGGCAATGCCGAAGAAGTTGACGACTTCCTCCTTGGCAATCAGGCCGGTAATGGTGGCACAGGTGAGTTTCCACGCATTTTCCCCCACCCAGCCCAGAGGATAGAAGATCCAGGCAATGGCGCTGCCCACGGAGGCCAGCAGGGAGTGATTCGCGTCCTCCACCGCGCCGAAACTGCCGCCCTCAAAGCCGTAGCCCATGAGGAACCAGAGGATGATGGAGGAGATCAGGATCACCGTGCCGGCACGCCGGATGAAGCTCCACCCCCGCTCCCACGTGGCCCGCAGCACATTCCCGCCGCTGGGGGCATGGTAGGCGGGCAGCTCCATGACGAAGGGGGCCGGCTCTCCCGCGAAGATCCGGAACTTTTTCAGGATGATGCCGGAGATCACCACAGCCGCGATGCCGATGAAGAAGGCGGACACCGCCACCAGCGGGGAATTCCCGAACACGGCGCCGGCAAACAGGCCGATGATGGGCATCTTGGCGCCGCAGGGGATGAAGCCGGTGGTCATGATGGTCATGCGCCGGTCCCGATCCTGCTCGATGGTCCGGGAGGCCATGATGCCGGGCACGCCGCAGCCGGTGGCCACCAGCATGGGGATGAAGCTCTTGCCGGAGAGGCCGAAGCGGCGGAAGATCCGGTCCATGATGAAGGCCACGCGGGCCATGTAGCCCACATCCTCCAGGATGGCCAGCAGGAAGCAGAGCACCAGGATCTGGGGCACGAAGCCCAGCACCGCGCCGACACCGGCCACGATGCCGTCCTGGATCAGGCCATAGAGCCACGTGCCCTCGGCCACACCCAGAGCGGTCAGGATGCTGTCAAACAGCCCCGGGACCATCTCGCCGAAGAGCACGTCATTGGCCCAGTCGGTACCCCGCGTACCGATGGAGACGCTCCATCCGCCCATGGCAATGGCATAAATCAGAAACATGATCCCCGCGAAAATCGGCAGCGCCAGAATCCGGTTGGTGACGATGCGGTCGATCTTGTCGGAGACCGTCAGACTGCCCTTGGGGGCTTTCTTCCTCACGGCCCTGCCCACCACGCCGCTGATGTACGCGTACCGCTGGTTCGTGATGATGCTCTCGGCGTCGTCATCCAGCTCCGCCTC
>CAJFNE010000067.1 GCA_904393855.1 uncultured Oscillibacter sp.
GGAGCACCGCTCGTCGTGGAGCCGGTCCGCCGCCTCGCCGCCCTCGCCGGAGTTGGACTTGCCGCCGATGCGGTTCATGGCGACGGCCAGGCACTCGTGGGCCTCCTGGGAGATGGAGCCGTAGCTCATGGCGCCGGTCTTGAACCGCTTGACAATGGAGCTGACGGGTTCCACCTCCTCCAGGGGGACGCCGCCGTGCTCGTCGAACCGGAAGCCCAGCAGGCCCCGGAGGGTATGGGGCTTGTCGGCGGAGTCCACCAGGGCGCTGTATTCCTGGAAGGTCTCGTAATTGTTCTCCCGGACAGCTTTCTGGAGCAGCAAAATGGTGCGGGGGTTATACATGTGGTCCTCTTTGTCGGGACCGGACCGGAGCTTGTAGGCGCCGGTGGAGTCCAGGGTGGAGTCATAGCCCAGCCCCAGGGGGTCGAAGGCCTGGTTGTGGTTCCACTCCACGCCCTCCTCGATCTCCGTGAGGCCGATGCCCTCCACGCGGCTGACGGTGTTGGTGAAGTAGCGGTCCACCACTTTCTGATTGATGCCCACGCACTCAAAGATCTGGGCGGACTGATAGGACTGGATGGTGGAAATGCCCATCTTGGAGGCGATCTTCACGATGCCGTGGAGGATGGCGTCATTGTAGTCGTCCACCGCGGCGGCGGGGTCCTTGTCCAGCAGGCCCAGGGATACCAGCTCCTCCACGCACTCCTGGGCCAGGTACGGGTTGATGGCGTGGGCGCCGTAGCCCAGCAGGGTCGCGAAGTGGTGGACGTCCCGGGGCTCCGCGCTCTCCAGGATCACGGAGAGGGCCGTGCGCTTCTTCGTGCGGATCAGATACTGCTCCAGGGCGCTGACCGCCAGCAGGGAGGGGATGGCCACATGGTTCTCGTCCACCCCCCGGTCCGAGAGAATCAGAATGTTCGTGCCGTTCTTATAGGCCCGGTCCACCTCCACGAACATGTGGTCCAGGGCGTTCTCCAGGGGGGAGCCCTTGTAGTACAGCAGGGAGACCGTCTCCACGTGGAAGCCGGGGCGGTCCATATATCGGATCTTCATCAGATCCACGGAGGTGAGGATGGGGTTATGGATCTGCAGGACCGTGCAGTTCTCCGGCCGCTCCTCCAGCAGGTTGCCGTTGGCGCCCACGTAGACGGTGGTGTCGGTGACGATCTCCTCCCGGATGGCGTCCATGGGGGGGTTCGTCACCTGGGCGAAGAGCTGCTTGAAGTAGTTGAAGAGGGGCTGATGGTGCTCACTGAGCACCGCCAGCGGCGTGTCCACGCCCATGGCGGAGGTGGGCTCGCTGCCGTCCCGGGCCATGGGGAGGATGGAGTCCTTGACCTCTTCATACGTGTAGCCGAAGGCCTTGTAGAGACGGTCTCGCTGGGCCTGGCTGTGCCGTGCCACCTGCCGGTTGGGGATAGGGAGGTCCCTCAGGTAGACCAGGTGGGCGTCCAGCCACTCGCCGTAGGGCTGCCGGGCGGCGTAGAACTGCTTCAGCTCCCCGTCGTCCACCAGCCGGCCCTGGCGCAGGTCCGCCAGCAGCATCTTCCCCGGCTGGAGCCGGGATTTCTTCACGATCTTCTCCGGCGGGATGTCCAGCACCCCCACCTCGGAGGCCAGGATCAGCTGGTCGTCGCTGGTGAGATACCACCGGCAGGGCCGCAGGCCGTTCCGGTCCAGCACGGCCCCCACGGTGTCCCCGTCGGAGAACACAATGGCCGCCGGGCCGTCCCAGGGTTCCATCATGGTGGCGTAGTAGTGGTAGAAGTCCCGCTTCCGCCGGTCCATCCAGCGGTCGTTGAGCCAGGGCTCGGGGATGCACATCATCACCGCTCGGGGCAGGTCCACGCCGTTCATCAGCAGGAACTCCAGGGTGTTGTCCAGCATGGCGGAGTCGGAGCCGCTCTGGTCCACCACCGGCAGGATCTTGTCCATGTCCGCCTCCAGCACCGGGGAGTGCATGGTCTCCTCCCGGGCCATCATGCGGTCCACGTTGCCGCGGATGGTGTTGATCTCGCCGTTGTGCAGGATATAGCGGTTGGGATGGGCCCGCTCCCAGCTGGGATTGGTATTGGTGGAGAAGCGGGAGTGGACCAGGGCCAGGGCGCTCTCGCAGTCGCCGTCTGTCAGGTCCGCGTAAAACTTCCGCAGCTGCCCCACCAGGAACATGCCCTTGTAGACGATGGTCCGGCTGGAGAAGGAGCAGATATAGGTGTTGATGTTGGACTGCTCGAATACCCGGCGGGCCACATACAGCTTCCGGTCAAACTCCAGCCCCTGGGCGCAGCCCTCCGGCCGGGCCACAAAGCACTGGCAGATGTATGGCATGCAGTCCAGGGCCCGCTGGCCCAGCACCTCCGGGTGGGTGGGAACCTCCCGCCAGCCCAAAAACTCCATTCCCTCCTTGGCCACAATGATCTCCAGCATCTTCTGGGCCTGGGCCCGCTTCAGTGGGTCTGTGGGGAAGAAGAACATGCCCACGCCGTAGTCCCGGGGACCGCCCAGAACGATCCCCTCGGCGGCGGCCGCTTTTACCATCAGCTTGTGGGGGACCTGGAGCATCAGCCCCACGCCGTCGCCGGTCTCGCCGGAGGCGTCCTTACCGGCCCGGTGCTCCAGCTTCTCCACGATTTTCAGGGCGTTGTCCACCGTTTGATGGGCCGGCTGCCCCTTGAGATTCACCACCGCGCCGATACCGCAGGCGTCGTGTTCAAAGGCGGGGCGGTACAACGGGGACGTAGATTGCGTTCTCTGTTCGGATTCCGTCATGGAAATCGCTCCAATCTTATGAGATATCGAGACGTCCGGCGATCACAGATGCTCCGCGAGGATCAGCCGGGCAATTTCAGCCAGTTTCAGGCCGGTATTCATGCTGCGCTTCTGCAGGAAACGATGGGCCTCCGCCTCCGTCATGTGGTGGACGTCCATCAGCAGCTCCTTGGCCTGTTGGATCAGGCGCTGCTCGTCGCCGGCGGCGATTCCGCCGGGGCGCTGCAGGCTCTGGGATTCAAAATCCTGCAGCAGCTGCAGGGAGGCGAAGAGGTCCGCCCGGGAGGCGGGGACGGCCAGCTTGAACAGGTTCTCCCCCTCGCAGAAATCCAGATGGGCGGGAGAGGCGATCACCAGTACCGCCCCGATGCCCCGGAGGTCCGCCGCCAGCTCCTCGGCGGTCATATCCCGCAGCTTGAAGCCGCAGATGACCACCGCGCTGCCCAGATTCCAAACCATGCGGACCGCCTCGGCGCCGCTGAAGCAGCAGCCTGCGGGGTAGATGCCGCCGGATTCCAGCAGGCGGGTGATCTGGGTCTGGGATTTCTCACTGGCAAAGGCCACGATGACTCGGTCCATCACACGCCTCCCTTCTCCGGATGTCTATCTGCGGGCGGCTTTAGTAGGTGATCAGGTAACGGTCCAGCTCCCACTGGGAGACCTGGGCCTGGTATTCCTCCCACTCCTGCAGCTTTCCCGCCACATACTGTTCCGTGATGTGGGCGCCCAGGGCGTCCGTGACCACGCGGTCCGCCTGCAGGGCCTGGATGGCGGTCTCCAGGGTATCCGGCAGCCGGTCCCCCGCCTGCTGGGCCTCCAGCGTGTAGAGGTTCTCATGAACCGCCTCCGGCGGCGTCAGCTGACGCTGGATGCCGTCCAGCCCGGCGGCGAGGCACGCGGCAAAAGCCAGGTACGGGTTGCAGGCGGGGTCCGGGCACCGCAGCTCCACCCGGGTACCCTGCCCCCGGGGGGTAGGGATGCGAATCAGGGCGGAGCGGTTGCCGGTGGACCAGGCCAGCAGGCAGGGGGCCTCATAGCCGGGCACCAGCCGCTTATAGCTGTTGACCAGGGGATTCGTGACGGCGCAGAAGCCCCGCACGTGCTCCAGCAGGCCCGCGATGAACTGGTAGGCCAGGGGGGAGAGCTGCAGGGGATCGCCGGGGTCAAAGAATGCGTTTCTCCCATCCCGGAACAGGGACATGTTCATGTGCATGCCGCTGCCGGCGGTGCCGGAGACGGGCTTGGGCATGAAAGTGGCGTGAAGGCCGTTCTTCTGGGCCAGGGTTTTCACCGCCAGCTTGAAGGTCATGATGTTGTCGGCGGCCTGCAGGGCGTCCGTGTATTTGAAATCGATCTCATGCTGGCCGGCGGCCACCTCGTGATGGCTGGCCTCGATCTCAAAGCCCATGGCCTCCAGGTTCAGGCAGATCTCCCGCCGGGTGCCCTCCCCGTGGTCCAGGGGCCCCAGGTCGAAATAGCCGGCCTCGTCGGTGGTCTGGGTGGTGGGCTTGCCGTTCTCATCGGTGTGGAACAGGAAGAACTCCAGCTCCGGTCCCACGTTGAAGGTCAGGCCCAGCGCCTCCGCCCGGCGGAGAGTCTGCTTCAGCACGCCTCGGGGGTCCCCCACAAAGGGCGTGCCGTCCGGGTTGTGGACGTCGCAGATGAGCCGCGCCACCTTGCCGTATTGAGGCCGCCAGGGCAGCACCGCGAAAGTGTCCAGATCCGGCCACAGGTACTGGTCGGATTCCTCCACCCGGACGAACCCCTCGATGGAGCTGCCGTCCATCATGATCTGGTTGCTGACCGCCCGCTCGATCTGGGAGGCGGTAATGGCCACGTTTTTCAGCTGGCCGAAGATGTCTGTGAACTGCATCCGGATGAACTGGATGTCCTCATCCCGGACCCGCCGGATAATATCCTCTGGGGTATATTGACGCATGGGTCTGTCTCCTTTCCGCTCCGGCAGCAGGGCCGATCTTTGTGAAAAAGTTCCCATAAGAGGGAAAATGCTACGTAAAAAAGAGCATAGGATACCCACAAAAGGGCGCCCTTGCTCTTTGATTCCCTATTATAGAAGTGAAAACGCGCGTTTGTCAATGTTTTCCCGGCGGTCGGCCGGAGGGAACGCGCATTTTCATGAATTATCCCAAAATGAAATCCCGCGGGCCGGGACCCCTTTGTGATTTCCACAAGCCCGGCGGAAGGACGGCCCGCCCGCCAGATGGCATGGTCAAGGCCGCGGGCAACCCGCCCGGGAATTGCATTTACCCTTTCGTTCATACCGGGTAACTCATCGGAACTTCCCCGAACGGCTGGCGTGGAGTACAATCATGCTATCATAGAAAGAAGGTCCTGTCCCATGATTTCTCTGTCCAATCTGCTCTCGATCCTGCTGGCCGTGACCATGGAGCTGAGTCTCAGCGCCTGCGGGCCGGGAGAGCCCTCCCAACCGGCTGCGGAGGAGCCCGCGCCCCCGGCCCAGACGCAGGAGACGCCGGAGGAACCTGCCGGAGATGCCGCGGCGAACCTGACGGTGACAGCGGGAACGGAGAACTACCGGGGCTTCCTCCTGGACAATGTCCTCCACGCCCCGGAGGGGGACATCCACTATCATATCCACATTCCGGACAGCTATGACGGCAGCGAGCCCTACGCCCTCTACCTCACCCTCCCCGGCTATGAGGGGCTGTACTTCCAGGGCGTGGGGCAGAATCTGTACAGCGAGGACTTCGCCTTTGAGTCGCTGGAGTACAACGACCACATGATCGTGGCCGCCCCGCAGCTGGGTGACTGGGGTGAGACCTCCGCGGAGCAGACCATCGCCCTGACGGAGTACCTGCTGGAGGCCTACAACATCGACCCGGACCAGGTCTACGCCAACGGCTACTCCGGCGGCGGGGAGACCATGTCCCGTGTCCTGGGGATGCGGCCGGATCTGTTTACCGCCTACCTCCACTGCTCCTCCCAGTGGGATGGGTCCTATGAGCCGGTGGCGGAGGCTCGGGTACCGGTGTATCTCGTGGTGGGCGAGGGGGACGAGTACTACGGCGCCGGGCCCACCCGGGAGGCCTATGACCAGCTCCGCGCCCTGTACCAGGAGGCGGGGCTCTCAGAGGAGGAGATCGGCCGGCTGCTGGTGCTGGACATCAAGGACGCGGACTACTTCCGCGCCGGCGGCGCGCCCAACCAGCACGGCGGCGGCAATCTGTTTGCCCGGGACCCCGAGATTATGGGATGGCTGTTTGCCCAGAGGTGAAAGGGGACCAGATGAGAAAGCGCACCTGGTTAGGCCCGCTCCTGGCCCTGGCGCTGTCCCTCTCCGCCTGCGGAGGCGGGGGAGGGGAGCTGTCCGATCGGGAGACCAAAGGAGACGACACGATGGAGACGAAATTTACCGTGGGCACCCCCATAGAGGAGGTGATCCGCGACCCGGCTTTTGAAGAATACGGCCGCCTGCTCTTCCCGGTGGACTCCGCCTATTGGAGCGGGGATACCCTGGGTGACCTGTGGCTGATCTGGTACAGCCACATCGACCCCAGCGAGACGGTGGAGATCGTCAACACCCTGAAGGAGCGGGCCCTGGCGGGGGAGACCGTTTTCTACGACATCTACACCGACGAGGAGAAGGCTGTCGACCCGGAGAAAGAGGACACCGGGCTGTTCTTTTTCAAGGGGGAGCCCGGGGCCCGCTTTGCCGTGTGCAATGCGGGCGGGGCCTTTGCCTATGTGGGGGCCATGCAGGACAGCTTCCCCCACGCCCTGGAGCTGTCTAAGCGGGGGTACAACGCTTTCGCCCTGATCTACCGCCCCGGCGCCCAGACCGCCTGCGAGGACCTGGCACGAGCCATCACCTTTATTTTTGACCACGCCGGCGAGCTGCACATAGACACCCGCTGCTACTCCCTGTGGGGCGGCTCGGCGGGGGCCCGGATGGCGGCCTGGCTGGGCACTTACGGTCCGGCGGCTTTTGGAGGTGACGAGCTGCCCCGCCCCGGCGCCGTCATCATGCAGTACACCGGCCTCGGCGAATACTCCCCGGAGGACCCGCCCACCTTCGCGTGCGTGGGGGACCGGGACGGCATCGCCCCCTGGCGGGTGATGCGGGCCCGGCTGGACGCCATGTCCGCCTGTGGGATCGACACGGAGTTCCACCGCTACCCCGGCCTGGGCCACGGCTTTGGCCTGGGCACCGGCACGGCGGCGGAGGGATGGCTGGACCTGGCGGTCCGGTTCTGGGAACGGCAGATGAAATCAGCGTGCAGATGAGCAAACGCGCTCGCCTGCACGCTTTTTCTTGCTTTTTCAGAAAGCAGGCAGTACAATTGTCCCAAACAAAAACCAAATGGGCGGAAAGGTGGCCAAGTGATGTACAATCCTCAGTTGGAGACGTTCCTTCGGGTAGCGGATGCGGGAAGTTTCAACAAGGCGGCGGAAGAGATGTTCATCACGCCGCCGGCAGTCATCAAGCAGATTACCTCCCTGGAGTCCAGCCTGGACCTCAAGCTCTTCATCCGCAGCCCCCGCGGGCTGCAGCTTACAGAGGCGGGCAAGTCCATCTACCGGGACGCCCAGTACATCATCCAATACTGCAAGGACTCCGTGGTGTGGGCCAAGAACGCCGCCGAGGAGGGGGGACAGGTTATTCGGATCGGGGTATCTCCCATGACGCCGGGACAGTTCCTGCTGGATCTGTGGCCGGCCATTAAGAAAGATTGCCCGAACATCAAATTCAAAATGGTCCCCTATGAGAACACACCGGAGAATTCGGTGGAGATCCTGCGCAATCTTGGCCAGAACATCGATATCGTGGCCGGGCTTTTCGACCAGAAATTCCTGGAGAGCCGGCAGTGTGACGCGCTGGAATTGTCCCGGGAACCGATCCGCTGCGCGGTGTCCATCTACCATCCGCTGGCCGCAAAAGACCGCCTGACCGTGGAGGATCTCCATGATGAAAATTTTTTGATGATCCGTCGGGGATGGAACCACTATCTGGATCAGATGCGGGATGAACTGTGGCGGGATCACCCTCAGATCCACATTGTGGACTTTGAGATGTTCAACATCCATGTGTTCAACCAGTGCGAGAATTCCGAGGACATTCTCATGACCATTGATAATTGGCGGCAGGTTCATCCGCTGCTGAAGATCATTCCGGTGGACTGGAACTACACCATCCCCTATGGGCTTCTCCACTCGCCCCGCCCAACACCCACGGTCAAACGCTTTCTGAACGCGGTAAAAAGTGTTTACACGCCGTAGGGATCACGCATGGGCTATTATGGAAAGGTATATACTGCAAAACTTTTCGAGACTTCTCCGGAAGTCTCGATTTTTCTATAATAGACGCAAAGGGCGGCGCGATCCCTGCGCCGCGGCAAGTGAGGCGAGGCAACCATGAAGAATTTCCTTTTGGAATCCAGCGGGAAGATTGTATTTGGCAGCGGCTGCGTCCGGGAGTATCTGGCCGGCTTTGCCAGGGAATATGGCCCCAATACGCTCCTGGTCAGCGGCGTCCGTTCCGGGCGGGAGAACGGCGCCTATCACGAGGCGCTTCAAAGCCTGCGGGACGCCGGGAAGCACATCGTGGAGCTGCCGGGCGTCCAGCCGGGGCCGGACTATGAGACCGTCCGGACAGGAGCCCGACTGGCGCGGGAAAAGCAAGTGGACTTGATCCTGGGTGTGGGCGGCGGCTCTGTCATTGACTGCTGCAAGGCCATCGCCCTGGCGGCGGTCTACCGGGGAGATCTGTGGACGGACTTCTGGGAGCGGCGTGGAGTGGTGGACTTTCAGCCTCTGCCGGTGGGGATCATCCCCACCACCCTGGGAACCGGAGAACTGAACGGTACCGCCGTGCTGAACCGGGAAACCGGCGGAGCGCGCATTGCTCAGAACTATCCTCCGTGTGCCCCCCGATTCATTCTGTTCGACCCGGCCTATACCCGAACGCTGTCCCGGGAGCAGGTCATATCCGGGGGGATTCGCATTCTCAGCCGGGCCCTGGAGCTGTACGCCGCGCCGCCGGCGGAGGCAAAGGTGACCGACGCGCTTCTGGAGTCCCTTGCCCGGAGCGTGGCGCAGGCTTTGGGAGGGGGGAGGGAGCCGCTGCAAAGCGCCGAGATACGCACGGACCTGATGTGGGCCGGGGCCCTGGTGGGAAACGACCTGCTCCAGGCCGGCAAGCAGTGCCGGTATCCCTGCCACCAGGCGGCGCTCCGGCTCTCCGCCGATACCGGCCGCCCGTTTATCCAATGCCTGGCGGTCTCCCAGCTGGAGGCCTACCGCGCCGCCTGTCGGGAGAACCCTGTCAGGCTGTCCAGACTGAGCGTGGCGGTGTGGGATATCCTGCCGGGCAAAACCAAGTCCCCGCAGGCCCTGGCCCTGGCCGGGGCGGAGGC
>CAJFNE010000068.1:0-2652 GCA_904393855.1 uncultured Oscillibacter sp.
CGCCACAAGGTCCTGGGCGACAACGACACCCTCTCCGCCATGGTGGCGGAGCTGTGCCAGGCGGACCTGCTGATCCTGCTCAGCGACATTGACGGGCTGTACGACGCGGACCCCCGGACCCACCCGGACGCCCAGCTGCTCCACCGGGTGACCGAGCTGACGCCGGAGATCCTGGAGATGGCCGGCGGCGCGGGCAGCTGGCGGGGCACCGGCGGCATGGCCACCAAGCTCTCCGCCGCCCGGATCGCCATGGAGGCCGGCTGCGACATGGTGATCACCAACGGCAAGTGGATGGAGGACCTCTACGGCATCGCGGAGGGAAGAGACATTGGGACCCGATTTGCAGCAAAGCGCAAGGAAACGTGATCAGATAAGAGTTGAGAGATAAGAGATAGGAGTTATGGAATCCGCCGAGGGCGGATGATTTGAAATGGGTCCGGCTCCGCCGGACACCGGAACTCCTAGCTCCTATCTCCTAGCTCCTATCTTCACTCGATATCTCTTATCTCGTATCTTTTATCTCTGATCTCAAAAAGGGGTGTTTCTATGACAGCATTACAGCAGCAGGGCGCGGCGGCGAAGGCCGCCACCTATGTGCTCTCCACCGCTGGGACGGCGAAAAAGAACGCGGCCCTGGAGGCCATCGCCCGGATTCTGACGGAGCGCCAGGATGAATGGCTCGCCGCCAACGCGGAGGACGTGGCCGCCGCGAAGGAGGCGGGCATCCGCCCAGCCATGCTGGACCGGCTGACCCTGACGCCGGAGCGGATCGCCGGGATCGTGGACGGCGTGCGCCAGGTGGCCGCTCTGCCGGACCCCATCGGCCGGGCCGACAAGACGGAGACCCGGCCCAACGGGCTCATCATCAGCCGGCGGCGGGTGCCCCTGGGGGTCATCGCCATCATCTTCGAGGCCCGGCCCAACGTCACCGTGGACGCGGCAGCGTTGTGCCTGAAGTCCGGCAACGTGTGCATCCTCCGGGGCGGCAGGGAGGCCATCCGCTCCAACCGCTGCGCGGCGGCGCTCATGCGGGAGGCCCTGGCATCCGCCGGCCTGCCGGAGGACTGCATCTCCCTGGTGCAGGACACCAGCCACGAGACCGCCAATGAGCTCATGCACCTGGACGGCTATGTGGACGTGCTGATCCCCCGGGGCGGCGCGGGGCTGATCCGGGCAGTGGCGGCGGAGGCCAGCGTGCCGGTGATCCGCACCGGAGAGGGCGTGTGCCATATCTATGTGGATAACGAGGCGGACCTGGACATGGCGGCCAGCATCCTGCTAAACGCCAAGTGCTCCCGTCCCTCCGTGTGCAACGCGGTGGAGTGCGTGCTGATCCACCGGGACGTGGAACGGGCGTTTCTGGAGAAGGCCGTCCCCCTGCTGGACGCGTACCACGTGGAGCTCCGGTGCGATCCGGAGGCCCTGGCTCTAGTTGGGGACCGGGGGATTCCCGCCGCGGAGGGCGACTGGGACGCGGAGTACGACGACTATATCCTGGCGGTGAGGACCGTGGGGGGCATGGACGAGGCCATTGACTTCATCAACGCCCACGGCACCCAGCACTCCGAGAGC
Organism: uncultured Oscillibacter sp.; assembly: GCA_904393855.1. Classification (GTDB taxonomy): domain Bacteria; phylum Bacillota; class Clostridia; order Oscillospirales; family Oscillospiraceae; genus Oscillibacter. Next base: position 1,573 of record CAJFNE010000068.1, read on the forward strand.
ATTCTCACGAAGAATTATTTCAAGGCCCAGCATTTCCTGGACCGGGTGGACGCGGCGGCGGTGTATGTGAACGCCTCCACCCGCTTCACCGACGGCGGCGAGTTCGGCCTGGGCGCGGAAATCGGCATCTCCACTCAGAAGATGCACGCCCGGGGCCCCATGGGCCTGGAGGAGCTCACCAGCTGCAAGTACGTGATCTACGGCGAGGGCCAGGTGCGGTAAGGAGGACGATATGGCAGAACATCAACCCATTTTTGGTTTCATCGGCACCGGCAACATGGGCGGCGCCCTGGCCCGGGCGGCCCGGAAGCGCCTCTCCGGGGAGGAGCTCCTGCTGACCAACCGGACAGCTTCCAAGGCGGAGGCTCTGGCCCGGGAGCTGGGCTGCCGGGCGGTGGATAACGCCACGGCAGCGGGGCAGGCGGACTACCTCTTCCTGGGAGTAAAGCCTCAGATGATGGCCGGAATGCTCTCGGAGCTGGCGCCGGTGCTGGCGGCCCGGAAGGACCGCTTCGTCCTGGTCACCATGGCGGCGGGACTCTCCATCGCCCGGATCCAGGAGTTGGCCGGGGGGGATTACCCCGTCATCCGCATCATGCCCAACACCCCCGCCTCCATTGGGGAGGGCATGATCCTCTACGCCTGCGGCGGCGTCACGGCGGAGGAGGAGCAGGTCTTTTTGCAGGGCATGGCGGGCGCGGGGAAGCTGGCCTCCCTGGCGGAGAACCTGATCGACGCGGGCAGCGCCGTGGCAGGCTGCGGCCCGGCTTTCGTGGACCTGTTCATCGAGGCCCTGGCGGACGGCGGCGTGGCCTGCGGCCTGCCCCGGGCCCAGGCCCTGGAGTTCGCGGCCCAGATGGTGGCGGGCTCCGCCAAGCTGGTGCTGGAGAGCGGCCAGCACCCCGGTGCGCTGAAGGACGCGGTCTGCTCCCCCGGCGGCACCACCATCCAGGGGGTGCGGACCTTGGAGGAGGCCGGGTTCCGGGGCGCGGTGATGGACGCGGTCATCGCGGCGTACGAGAAGAATTTTGATTTGAAATAAGCTGTCCGGGAAATCCCAGACAGTAAAGCGCCGGCCGG
>CAJFNE010000068.1:2670-11774 GCA_904393855.1 uncultured Oscillibacter sp.
CCGGCCGGTCCTTTGGACCGGCCGGCGCTTCTTTTTCATTTTTCAGGCTGCGGGGGTGGTGCCGTCACCCCAGATCACGTCCACGATGACACCGTCGGAGAACTCGATATACTCGCTCTTGAGGATATAGTCCGTCTTGCCGATGCGCACCTCCTGCTCGCCCACCTGGGTGGTCATGACCTCCGCCGTGGGAGTGGTGGTCTCCACCGTGAAGAGCAGCGTGGTGTGGGTGGTGTCCTCGATCCAGTCGCCGCTGGCGCTGAGCACGTAGTAGGGCTCCTGATCCACATCCACGATCTCGCCGCCCACCAGGGCGCCGCTGGCCATCAGCGGGGAGGGCAGATGCGCCTTGCAGTTCTCATACAGCTCCGCCGGGACACCCTCCACCTTCACCACGAAGGTGACGTCCGTCATCTCCCGCTCGGCGGTGATGCTGTCATCCGGCCCCAGCAGCTTCCAGGCCGCAAAAATCACCACAGCCGCGATGAGGATCACGGCGATGATATCCACGATGTTGAATTTTCCGACTCGTTTTGCTTTTTGTTCCATGCTTTCCTCCGTAACGGGCGGAGCCCGGTTTTCTTTCTGTGGACAACGTACGGGAAATATTGTATACTATTTCGCAGAGTTTTGCAATCCTAAACTCCAAGACAGTCCATAAAGGCGGTCACAAACCATGAAAGTCATCCATCTCATCAGCGGCGGCGACTCCGGCGGCGCCAAGACCCACGTGCTGAGCCTGCTGCAGCAGCTGAACCAAACCATCACCGTCCAGCTGGTGTGCTTCCGGGACGGTCCTTTCGCCCAGGAGGCCCGGAGCCTGGGCATCCCCACGGAGATCATGGGCGGCAACAACATCCCCCGCCTCCGCCGCCAGCTGGCGGCCTATATCCGGGAGGGGGGCTACCAGATCATCCACTGCCACGGCTCCCGGGCCAACATGGTGGGGGCCCTGCTGCGCCGGTCCACGGGCCTGCCGGTGGTCAGCACCGTCCACAGCGACTACCGGCTGGACTACATGGGCCGGCCCCTGAGCCACCTCACGTTCGGCACCATCAACACCTGGGCCCTGCACCAGCTGGACTACCGGATCGGCGTGTCCGACGCCATGGTGGACCTGCTGATCTCCCGGGGCTTCCCGCCGGACCGCTTCTACACCATCTACAACGGCATCGACTATACCCCCGCCCCCCAGCAGGGCGACCGCCTGGAATACCTGCGGAGCCTGGGGGTGGACGCGGACGCGGACAGCGTGGTGGTGGGCATCGCCGCCCGGCTGAACCCGGTCAAGGACATGTCCACCCTGGTGCGGGGCTTCGCGGCGGCCTATCAGGCGTGCCCCCGGCTGCGGCTGGTGATCGCCGGCGACGGCCCGGAGCTGGAAAAGCTAACCCAGCTGGCCCGGGAGCTGGGCGTGGAGCGGCAGGTGACCTTCGCCGGCTGGATCAGCGGCGGCATGGACCGCTTCTACGCCGCCCTGGACATCAACGCCCTCACCTCCCTCAGCGAGACCTTCCCCTACGCCCTGCTGGAGGGCATCCGCTTCCATCTGGCCACCATCTCCACCGCCGTGGGCGGCATCCCCTATCTGATCGACCAGGATGTAAACGGCTATCTGATCCAGCCCGGGGATTGGCAGGCCCTGGGGAAGCATTTGGCCGCTCTGGGCCGGGACGACGACCTGCGCCGCCGGCTGGGGGACAAGCTCTATGAGAAGGCCTCCGCCAAGTTCTCCATCCAGCGGATGGTGGACACCCAGCTGCACATCTATGAGGAGATCCTCCGCCGCCACAGCCGCCCCCGGACGGCCCGGGACGGGGTGGTGATCTGCGGCGCCTATGGCCGGGGCAACGCCGGAGACGACGCCATCCTGGAGGCCATCCTCCAGGAGATGCGCTCCATCGACCCGGACATGCCGGTGACGGTCCTCAGCAAGGACCCCAAGAGCACCCGGCTCACCTACCGGGTGCGGTCCGTCAGCCGCACCAATATGCCCGCCTGGCGGGCGGCCATGGGCCGGGCGAAGCTCTATATCAACGGCGGCGGCAGTCTGATCCAGGACGTCACCTCCCGGCGGTCCCTGTGGTTCTATCTCCACAACATCGAAACTGCCAAGCGGCGGGGCTGCCGGGTGCAGATGTATGGCTGCGGCATCGGCCCCGTCACCCGGGAGAGCCACCGGAAGCTGGCGGCCCAGGTGCTCAACCGCAGCGTGGACGTGATCACCCTCCGGGAACCGGACTCCCGGGAGGAGCTGCTGGCCATGGGCGTCACGGCGCCGGAGATCCTGCTGACGGCGGACCCCGCCCTGATCCTGCCCCGGGCGGAGGACGACCAGACCGACAGCGTGCTGCTGCGGGCAGGCATTCCGCCTCACGGCCGCTACCTCTGCTTCGCCCTGCGCCAGTGGAAGGGCTTTTCGGAGAAGGCCCCCCTCTTCGGCCAGGCGGCCCGGTACGCCTACGAGACCTACGGCCTGACGCCGGTGTTCGTGGCGGTGGAGCGGCACCTGGACCCGGCGGCGGCCCGGCTGGCGGCCCAGGGGCTGGACATCCCCCACTACTTCCTGGACGACGCCGGCGGGGCGGGCACCATCATCGGGGCCCTGAGCCGGATGGAGGCAGTGGTGTCCATGCGGCTCCACGCGCTGATCTTCGCCGCGGGCCAGGGCATCCCCCTGGCGGGGGTGGTGTACGACCCCAAGGTGTCCGCCTTCCTGCGGTACACCGGCCAGGAAAACTTCACGGACCTGGCGGACCTGACGGAAGAAAACCTGCGGGAGATGATCGACCGGGCGGTGGCCCAGGGCGGACACCCGGAGGCCCAGGCCGCCGCGGTGGAGCATTTGCAGGCCCTGGAAGGCGGCAACGTGACCGTGGCCCGACGGCTGCTGGGGATGTAGCTGCCAGGCAGCATGAACCGTGCGGCACATCCCGCAAAAAATTTCCCAGAATCCTTTTAAAAACATATCGACTTTGCGTGTACACTCTTATATAATGGTGTACACAGAAAGGAGGTTCCCGTGAGTCCAAGAACCGGGCGCCCACCTGTGGAAAATCCCAAAAACATTCAGTTGAAGATCCGGGCGGACCAGGCGTTGATGGATGATCTGGATCACTGCTGCAAAGCGCTGAACAAAAACCGCAGCGACATCATCCGCCTGGGGATCCAAAAGGTGAAGGCGGAAGTGGACGGCAAATAATAAGACAACCGGGCCACCCTAACAAGTCAACCCGATTGCCTTATCAATCACCAAACCCGGGGGCCTGGTAAATCCATGCTACCACACCTCCCGGGATTTTACAAGGAGGTTTTTTCATGAATCTGCACAATGCCCTGCTGGACATGGAGCCGGTGATCTCCCGGCTCACTGCCGGCGTGGAGGCGGTCCATCTGGCGGCCCTGGGGCTGGAGCAGCTCCAGAGCCCCTGCCCCAACGGCCTGTTCGCCATTTACGGCTACCTGCGCGATGCCCAAATGGAGCTGACGGCCCTGTACGACGGCGCTCTGGAGGCCATGCGGGCCCAGGGGCGCTGGCGTCCCGGCACCGCTCCCGCTGGGCGGCGATGGTCTCCAGGGTGTCCCCCAGCTGGGTGAGGATGGCTGCCGCCAGGTGCAGGTCCCGGTCATCGGGCAGGCGGCCGGCAATCGCCACCGCCAGGGTATTGACGGCGGTGGTCAGGGCCAGGGGATCGCAATCCGGATTCTTCATGGCATCACCCGGTATATGGTATGAACCGCGAGGGCTGTTCAGCCCTCGCGGTTTTCATCCTTTATCGTTTTTCATCGTCCGGCGGCTGGGACGGGCTCAGCTCCCCGTCCTCCCCGGCGTGGTGGGCGTTGGTGTAGACGTTGATGTACCGGGCCTTCAGCTTGGAGTACTTGATCATCTGGCTGGAATAGAGGCCGTTGTAGCCGGAGAGCATATAGCTGATGCCGCAGGCCAGGGCGTAGTACAGCAGCCCCCCGTCCCCCAGCAGCTCCACCGCCAGGAAGATGGAGGCGATGGGGCAGTTGGTGGCCCCGCAGAATACCGCCGCCAGCCCCACCGCCGCGGCAAAGCCTGCGGGGATCCCCAGCAGCGGCCCCGCCGCGCAGCCGAAGGCCGCGCCGATGAAGAAGCAGGGCACCACCTCTCCCCCCTTGAACCCGGCGGCCAGGGTGAGGGCGGTAAAGAGAATTTTCAGCAAAAACGCCTCGGGCCGGGCGGTCCCCTCCTCCACGGCGGCGGTGATGACCGCCATCCCCGCGCCATTGTAGTCCGTGGTGCCGCAGAGAAGCGTCAGAACGATCACCGCCGCACCGCCCACTACCACCCGCAGCCAGGGGTTCGGCAGATACCGCTTCATCTGCCGCTCGGCCCCCTGCAGCGTCTTGCAGAACAGCACGGACACCAGGGCGCACAGGGCCCCCAGCACCGCCACCCGCACCAGCATCCAGGTCTCCAGCGCCGGAACCTCCACTGTGAAGCGGGTGGGCTCCACCCCCAGCCAGCGGGACACGCCATAGGCTGTCAGGGCCGCCGTCAGGCAGGGGATGAAGGCCGCGTGGTAGAAGATGCCCACGCTGATGACCATCATGGCGAACACCGTGGCCGCCAGGGGCGTGCCGAAGAGGGCGGAGAAAAACGCCGCCATCCCCGCCATGGTGGCCACCCGCAGATCCTGGTCGTCCAGGCGGAAGGCTCGGCCCGCGTGATAGCCGATGGTGCCCCCCATCTGGAGGGCGGCGCCCTCCCGGCCGGCGGAGCCGCCGCACAGGTGGGTCAGCACTGTCCCCAGAAAGATGGCCGGCAGCAGCCAGAGGGAGAGGCCCGTACCCGCGTGGACCTCGTCCAGGATGTCGTTGGTGCCCTGGCCCTCGGTCCGGGTCAGCTTGTAAAAGCCCACAATGACAAGGCCCGCCAGGGGCAGGCACGCCAGCAGCCAGGGGAACCGCCCCCGCAGGGCGGTTGCCTGGTCGATCCCCACATGAAAGGCGGTGCCCACGCCGCCGCAAACGACGCCCACCAGAACCGCCAGCGCCAGCCACTTGGCCAGAGCCCGGACATACAGCCCCACGTGGGCAACCAGCGCCCGCAGACGATCCGCCGCGCGGCGCTCTCCCCCGGGGCCCGGGCCGCTCCCGCCCGGGGCCGGTTCCCGCCGGTGGTCGGTCTGGATTTCCTCCCGCTCCATATCACACATTCCTTTCCCGGCCGGACGGTCCGGCCTGTTTCCTCTTCCGTCATTATAGTTAAGATTTTGTTAATTTTCAACCTCTTCTCTCCAGTCCACTTTCCCGGCGGCGGTGGTCCGCCGGCCCCGCCGCCCGCCGGAGGCAAAAATTTTCCGGGATCGGTTGATTCTCATACCCCGTTGTCGTATACTAAATCTCAGAGTCTGTAAAACGCGCTCTTTTTCAGGGCGCGGGCCAGCTGCCCGCGCCCGATTCTCAATAAAATGGAGGAAACTGCCATGAAATACGGCCGCACATACAACTTTTCCGCCGGTCCCGCCATGATGCCGGAGGAGGTCCTGGAGGAGATCGCCGCCGAGGTGATGAACTACCGCGGCAGCGGGATGTCCGTCATGGAGATGAGCCACCGCTCCCAGGTGTTCCAGCAGATCCGGGACCAAGCGGAGGCCGACCTGCGCAAGCTGATGGGAATTCCCGACAACTACAAGGTCCTGTTCATCCAGGGCGGCGGCACCGTCCAGTTCGCCATGGTGCCCATGAACCTGATGAAAAACGGCGTGGCCTGCTATGTGGAGACCGGCAACTGGTCCAAGAAGGCCATCGCCGAGGCCAAGAGATACGGCGAGGTGAAGATCGTCGCCTCCTCCGCCGACAAGAACTTCTCCTATATCCCCGACTGCTCGGACCTGGACATTCCCGAAAATGCTGACTATGTCTATATCTGCGAGAACGAGACCATCAACGGCACCACCTATTTCCATCTGCCCGACACCAAGGGCAAGGTGCTGGTGAGCGACCAGTCCTCCATGTTCCTCTCCCGGCCCTGCGACGTCAGCAAGTACGGCCTGATCTGGGCCGGCGTGCAGAAGAACGTGGGCCCCGCCGGCATGGCGGTGGTCATCATCCGGGAGGACCTGCTGCGGGACGACCTGCCCCAGTTCGTGCCCACCTATCTCAGCTACAAGGTCCACGCGGACAACGACTCCCTGTACAACACCCCCAACTGCTGGGCCATCTACTGCTGCGGCAAGGTCTTCCAGTACCTGCTGAAAAACGGCGGCCTGGAGGCCATGGATCAGCGCAACCGGGAGAAGGCCGCGATCCTCTACGACTTCCTGGACCAGAGCAAGTTCTTCACTGCCGCCGTCCGGAAGGAGGACCGCTCCCTGATGAACGTGCCTTTCGTCACCCCCAGCAAGGAGCAGGACGCCGCCGTGGTTGCGGCCAGCAAGGCGGCGGGCTTTGACAACCTGAAGGGCCACAAGAGCGTGGGCGGCCTGCGGGCGTCCATCTACAACGCCATGCCCAGGGAGGGTGTGGAGGCCCTGGTGGAGTTCCTGAAGAAATACGAGGCGGAGCACGCCTGAGAAATCAGAGGCAGTATGAAGTCGATTCGCGAGTTATATAAGATCGGCAAAGGGCCCTCCAGCTCCCACACCATCGGCCCGGAGCGGGCGGCGAAGGTATTCCGGGAACAGCACCCGGAGGCGGAGGCCTATCAGGTACGCCTGTATGAATCCCTCTGCAAAACCGGGGAGGGGCACGGAACCGACCGGGTGCTGCACGAGGTCCTGTCCCCGATCCCAACCGAGGTCCTGTTCTGCGAGGAGACCCCCGCGGATGTCACCCATCCAAACACCATGGATTTCTTCGCCCTGAAAGGCGGACAAGTCTACGACTCCCTGCGGGTCCTCTCGGTGGGCGGCGGCGACATCCAGTACGAGGGCCAGCCGGAGAGCGCATCCCCGGAGATCTATCCCGAGAACACCTTTGCGGAGGTGGAGGACTTCTGCCGCTTCCGCGGCCTGAACCTGGCGGAATACGTGGAATTCAACGAGGGCCGCGAGATCTGGGATTTCCTGGGCGGCATCTGGGAGGCCATGAAGCAGTCGGTGCAGGCCGGCCTGCAGGCGGAGGGGATTCTCCCCGGCGGTCTGAATATCGAGCGGAAAGCCAAGATGCTCTACCACCAGGAGGTCCCCGACGAGCTCCCCCAGGTGCGGGAGTGCAGGATCATCTCCTCCTACGCCTATGCTGTCAGCGAGCAGAACGCGGACTGCGGAACGGTCGTCACCGCGCCGACCTGCGGATCCTGCGGCGTCATTCCCGCCGCGCTGCTGTACATGCAGCAGCAGCGGAACTTCTCGGACGAGCAGATGCTGCCGGGCCTCGCCGTGGCGGGCCTGTTTGGAAACCTCATCAAGCAGAACGCCTCCATCTCCGGCGCGGAGTGCGGCTGTCAGGCCGAGATCGGCTCCGCCTGCTCCATGGCCGCCGCGGCGCTGACGTACCTGTTCGGCCTGCGGACCGATCAGGTGCAGTATGCGGCGGAAATCGCGCTGGAGCACCACCTGGGCCTGACCTGCGACCCCATCTGCGGCCTGGTGCAGGTCCCCTGCATCGAGCGCAACGCCGTGGCCGCCATGCGGGCGATGACCGCCAGCAACCTGGCGTATTTCCTGGCGGATACCCAGCGGATCTCCTTCGACATCGTGGTGAAAACCATGTATGAGACCGGCATCAGCATGAACCGGCGTTTTCGGGAGACGGCGGAGGGCGGTCTTGCGAAAATGTTTCAGCGCAGAAAGCGCTGACGGACCCGCGGGCGGAGGCGGGATGCAATGCGCGCCGGCGCGGAGACCGTGCATATGATCGTACCTCTCAAGCGGAAAGAGGGCTGGCAGAAATCCGCCAGCCCTCTTTTTAACGCGTTGCGGGCAGAATTCACAAAATATTAACTGCCATCTCTATTTACTTTCATAAGTTGTCAGTGTATAATGAAATCATCTCATGCGAAAGAGATGGTGTATCCTATGAAGGGGACTGTCATTCCCTCTCAATACCTGCAGATTGCCCTGGATCTGGCGCAGCGCATTGCCAAGGGCGAGCTGTCGGAGGGCAGCCGGATCTACGGCCGGTCCGTCATGGCGTCGGAGTACGGCGTCTCCCCTGAGACGATCCGCAAGGCCCTGCGGCTGCTGGCGGACATGAAAGTGGTGGAGGTGAAGCCGCAGAGCGGGGCCGTGGTCCTCTCCGCCGACAGTGCCCGGCGCTATATCGAAAACTTTGACGAGGGCGCGGACGTGCAGTCCCTGCGGCGGCAGCTGAAAGACCTGATGGCGGAGTCCGCGGAGGTGAACCGGCGCATGTCGGAGACCGTGTCGGCCCTGGTGAAGAGCCAGGAGACTTTCGCGGCCGCGGATCAGCCGCTGCCCAACTACGAGGTCCCCGTTCCCCAGGGCTCCCCCCTGATCGGCAAAAACATCGGGGAGCTGCAATTCTGGCAGTCCACCGGCGGCACCATCGTGGCCATCCGGCGGGGCCAGACCGTCATCCTCTCCCCCGGTCCCTACGCGGAGCTGTATGCCGGGGATGTCATTATCCTGGTGGGAAGTCCCGCCGCCGCGGAAGCCGCCAATCGTTTCGTAACTGTAAAGGAGTGAACGCAGACCCATGATCCAGTTTGAACACGTTTCCAAGAGCTACGGAAAGACCCCCATCCTCAAGGACCTGAATTTCACGATCCCCGACGGGCAGTTCGTGGTGCTGATCGGTCCCTCCGGCTGCGGAAAGACCACCACCATGAAGATGATCAACCGTCTGCTGGAGCCGGACACCGGCACGGTGCTCATCGACGGCAAGGATGTCCACAGTCAGGACAAGGTGGAGCTGCGGCGGCATATCGGCTACGTGATCCAGCAGATCGGCCTGTTTCCCAACATGACCGTGGCCCAGAACATCTGCGTGGTTCCCAAGCTGTTGAAATACGATAAGGCCCGCTGCGACGAGATCGTCCAGGAGATGCTGGCCCTGGTCCATATGGAGCAGTACGCGGATAAATACCCCTCGGAGCTCTCCGGCGGCCAGCAGCAGCGTGTCGGCGTGCTGCGGGCCCTGGCGGCCTCCCCGCCCATCGTGCTGATGGA